>CAVJJV010000132.1:0-5836 GCA_963650055.1 Comamonas kerstersii
TAGCAAAATCGAGAGCCCGGAATTGAAGAAAATCCTGTATATCCTTATTGGCTTTACAAGAAAAATCAGAGAGGCATGAAACTAACTCGGCCTCTCCGACTTTCTTTATAATATCCAGAATATTCTCAACAGAATAACTCATTTACCTGATTCTCTTCTTTCCGTCCGGAGTTTCCACAACCGTTCAACATCTTCAGGTGTAGCAATCTTTATATCTGGATTTCTCGGCTTGAATGACGATTTGCCATCCTTTGCATCCATATGATTTACATACATCTCGATGAACTTTGGATTATTGATGGTGATGTTATCAAAAATACTGCATGTCGCCATTTAGGGTACCTCCTTATAAGTATTGGAATTTTCTACATTTATTCTGCCTTTAAAATTCCATATTTGCAATACCATGGATAAGATAATCAAATCGGAGGGATAAGTGAAATGCTGCTTCATCTGTCTGATTCCCGGCATTATCCGGATGAGAGAGGGGTCTGGAGATGCTACTGGATTGTCTCTCTTCTTGAGGGATGGAAATCTTCAACAGACCGAGCCTTGTACCCGGCTGGAGGTATCGGAAGAAAAAGAGGAGGCCCTCCCGAACCTCCTCTCTGCATCCCGGCGGTATCTTAGACACCTGATGCCATTTTCTTTATTGTTTCGACTGCCGCATTGAATCTTGCATCTGCAGTGCTGTCTTTGTAGTCAACTTTAACATCCGGAGTGATTCCCTTTGTCTCGAGATTGTTGCCGTTTGAATCCACTGCCTGGTATGTTGTTGTGTAGATGTATACCTGGCCGGCATTGAACGGTCCCGACTGGAAGACGGTTCTGTCCGAGAGTGCGCATGTGCCGCCGAATGTCTGTCCACCGACTATCTTTACAGACGGGAGAAGCTTTGCAATTATGCACGAAATCTCCGAACATGATACCGAGCTTCCGTTTGTGAGGACAACGAACGGTCCGGAGTAGTTACTGTCTGCAACGGTATTGCAGTAATCCTTCTCGAGGTAATAATCGATCCACGGTGTGTAGTTGTACCTTGAATAGCTGTCGCGGTATCTCACCGATCCGATCTTCACCGGGGAGGCGAAGAACGAGCCCATGAGGGTGAAGAGGAAGTCCGCAGCTCCGCCGCCGTTCGATCTGACGTCCATTATGACACCTTTGACCTCTTTCCAGGTGTAGCCGTCGAATGAACACTTTCCTCTTACTGTAATGTACTTGAGCGTTTTGAGAAGCTCTGAAACTCCCTCAAGCCCGGCTCTCTTCTCCGAGAGGTCATACGAGACTCCGCTCTTTACATTCTGGCACCAGAGAGCATCGTGGACGTAGTCAAGGCCCTTGTCAGCAAGTGTCTTTCTTTCTTCTGCCGTCAGATTCTCCTGATAGAGCAGGGGCTCGAGGAGCTTTGTCGACGGGAACTGAGAAATGTAGTAGTAGAAGATACCGTCTTCCGTCAGGCCGTAGAAATAGGTGAAGCTTTTCTCAGAGAGGTCAAGACCCTCGAGAACTGTCGCCCAGGCCTTATCCTTATCAGTCTTTGTCTCCTCCGGCATCTCTATGGTGTACCCTACATAATCATCGTTAAAATCGGTTACCCCGTTATGGAATGTATTCTTTTCGGCGAGTTCGCTGACTTCTGTTACACCTTCTGTAGTTATGTAGAACTTTCTGACTGCTGCTTTCTCCTCTTCTGACCATTTCTCTCGGTCAGTTAAATCCTTGACGACGGGATTCTCGAAGCCGCCGTTGACGGAGAGAAGGCTTATTTTGTCTTCACCGCTTTCATCAATAGAGGAAGAGAAGATATCGGGATAGTCGTTGACATCCCAGTCGGGATGGGCCTCTTTCATCTTCTGGAGTGACGACGGGGAAATCTGGATGTAGTTACCCAGGGTGTCTGTGATTATGAGAGCATAGTGATAATCACTCAGCTTCCATGACATCTCCTTGAAGTATTTGAATGCCTTGATACTGTCTTCCTTCTTTGTGTTATCAAGCTCCTTGAAGAGAGGAAGGTACTTATCATAGACTCTGTCCCAGTCAAGGTCGGTCTCTTCGCTGAAGTGGACATACTCGAGGCTCATGGCATCCCAGTACTTACAGAAGATGCTCTCCCAGGAGTCTGCTTCCTCATCAATCGGGTCCTTCGCATCATTGGTGCATGAGGAGAACACCATTAGTGCGAGAAGTATCATCAGAACTGTCAATATCTTCTTCATTTGTTAATCCCCCATAATATGCCGGCTGCAACTGCAACTGTCGAGTTGTGCACCGGGTAGGATGCATGTTTCTGGCTCTTGTTCATATCTGTAAGAGAAATCGAGTAGCCGAGAAGGAGGTATGCTTCATATTTGCCGAATTCAACATCGATTCCTCCCGAGAGCGATACGCCGGCCTCGAATCTGTTGTAGAGGCTGAGGTCTGTCTCCTCCTCGACGGGGCGGACGCTTGTAAAGCCGAATGCATCTCCCGCTCTCTCACCGTAAGTCCAGAATCCGAGATAGCCTCCAGCTGTACAGAAGGCACCCCATCTGCTTTCGCCGAAATTGATTGAGAGGCGGAGAGCAAGCGGGAGTTCCATAAAGCCGTTATTGACGCCGTATGAGAAGATCGTGTTCTTTTCGCCCTTGATGGTTACATTCTTGGTGTAGCCGTAGGCCTTCCACTGGAAGGTGAGGCCTGTCTGGAGGGCGATATGAGGTGTGAACTCCACTGTAACCGGGACCGCTATACCGGCGCCGGCAGAGGGGGAGTATTCATAGCCGCTGTAGCCGCTGCCGGCAATCACGGAGTTGGAATTGATTCCGAGCTCTCCGCCGACATAGACTGTCGCGGCACCCAGGCTGCAGAGAGCCAGAGTCAAGAGTAGTAGTGTCATTGTCTTTTTCATGCCGCTAACTTTCTGCTTTTTCATATCTTCGAGTCAATAACAAGAACCCCTGTTTTTGAAATTATCCGTAGTTTTCTGCATGTTTTTCTTCCTTATCCGCAGTCAGCCGGTATTCCGGCGGACTCCGGGAAATGACGGAACGGCGGCAAAGTGAAAAGCCGTCATATGTCATAAAGAAGGAATTCTCTTACTGCGGATTCTACATGCCATCTTCGTCAGCTGAAATGACGGTACTGGAGGCAGTCAGGTAGAGAAAGGTCATGTTGATTTCTGCCGTACTCCCGGAAGCCGGGATGAAATTATCCGCCATATCGGGATTGCGTCCGGAGAGTACTCATTAAGGCGGTATCTTGAGCCTCTCATAAGAGACGGCAGGATAGCATTGGAAATACCATCTTCCCCCCGTTCAAGAAAGCAGAGGTATGTTACAGCTGTTGAATAACTGTTCCATGGTTAAGATAGAAGACCGTTGTAATCGACAGAATTTCGACCTATTTCTTCTTCAGTGCTATGGCGAGTTTTATAATCTGGAGGATAACCATTATCCCGAGGGGAACGAGGATGGCCTTGAGGGCGGCTCCTATGCTCATGGTGTCTGCCATGTATCCCACTATTGCCGGCATGAGGACCGCGCCTATTGTAGCCGCGGCTATGCATGTCCCCGTGGCTATCGTGGATCTGTTGTACTTCTGTTCGTTTGTCGAGAGTACTGTCGGGTATATTCCTCCCATGCTCAGTCCTATTGCAAGTACGCTTACTGCTGCAGGTGTACTTGAAGAAGTATTCACGAGGATGAATGTAAAGAGGAACATACTCGTTCCGAGAAAGAGTATGATCTTCTCCTTTCTTATACACTTCGAGAGAGCTGCGGTAATAAGGCGCGAGAGAAGTATCATCATCCAGAGAAGGGAGGCCATTGCATTGGCAATTGCAGAGGGGAATATTCCCTCTCCCATGAGGTATGTTACAAGCCACCCCAGGAATGTCGACTCTCCGCATAGATAGCAGAAGAGTATTGCTGTGTTGAGCCAGAAGGAGAATGCCCGCGGTATCGTCTCGTCTCCCGCTCTCTTCTGTGTTCTCCTGTCATCGAGGTCCGAGTGCAGAAATAGAATGAGGGCGGAGAACATGCCAACGGCTATAATAACAGCCGGTATTCTCCATCTTTCACCGCATATCACAACGATGAACGGGGAGATAAAGGCACCGACGGCGAAGGAGGCATGGAGGAGATTGAGACCTGCGGCCTTGTTTCCCGCCGCCTCTCCGACGATGACGTTGGTTATGTTGCTCATCGTTCCTCTTCCCACCCCCAGACATACGAATGCAAAGAGCAGAAATACTGGAGAACCGGTAAGAACCATGGTGACAAAGCCGATTACAATCCCCATTCCCAGAAGGAATGTACTCTTTCTGCGGCCGATGAGGTAGGGGAGAAATCCCGAGAGCCAGACGGCAAGAAGATTTCCTATCTGATTTATCGACAGCAGTGTTCCCTGGAAGGAGTATCCGAGCCCTCCCTCTTTGATTATGTACGGAAGAATGGAACCCAGTACATTGGCCATCATGCCGTTGAACAGAAATGCATAGTAGGCCCTGTACAGGAGACCCTCCCTGTTGTCCTTTATATCGAGAAAACTTCCAAGTGACATCTTCTCCCTCCCTTCGGCTAATGTTATACGTACTTTCTCCTTCCTGCCAGATTTTTCTTCTTCCCCTGAAGGTTTGGAGTGGAGACGAAGGTGAAATCAGAGTATTATTACTTCAAGGAGTATACATATGAGCAAGAAGCTGAAACTTCCTGTAGGGATTGAAGACTTCAGAGAGATCCGCAACGGACTGTATTATTATGTCGATAAGACAAAGCTGATTGAAGATCTTCTGCTTCAGGGAGGAAAAGTAACTCTTTTCACCCGGCCCGGGAGGTTCGGTAAGACTCTCAATATGTCGATGCTCCGTAATTTCTTTGAAATCGGGAAAGACAAAGAGCTCTTCGACGGTCTTTACATTTCAGGTAACAGAGAACTCTGTGATGGATATATGGGAAAGTTTCCCGTCATATTCATCTCCTTCAAGGATGCAGCGGGGCTGAGTTTTTCCACTGCCAGGTATTCCCTTGTCCGCCTGATAGCCGAGGAGGCCGGGAGATTCAGGTTCCTCCTGGAGAGCGAGAGACTCAGCGGGGACGAAAAGGAGCTTTATAAGGCCCTCATCAGACAGGTGGATGGAAAATTCATGATGAGGGAGGAAATGCTTCCTTCGTCCATCAAGCTTCTTTCCGCTCTTCTATACAGGCATTACGGGAAGAAAGTCATCATACTCATCGACGAGTACGATGTCCCCCTTGATAATGCCTTCCAGAATGGATACTACAAAGAGATGGTTGCTCTTGTGAAGAGTGTTTTCGGTACGGCACTCAAGACTAATGAATATCTGGAGTCCGCCGTCCTCACCGGGTGTCTCAGAGTGGCAAGGGAAAGCATCTTCACAGGGCTCAACAATTTCAATGTATTCTCCGTAGTCGACTCGATGTTTGATGACTCTTTCGGTTTCACTGCCAAGGAAGTGATGTCTCTCCTTGAGACTTATCAACTCGGGGACAAGATGGATGAGATGAAAGAGTGGTATGACGGCTACAGGTTCGGGGATGCGGATATATACTGCCCATGGGATGTTCTGAATCATGTTCAGCGCCTGATCAATAATCCACTTTCAAGACCTCAGGCCTACTGGATCAACACCAGCGGCAATGCTCTTGTCAGGCGGTTTATCGACAGGGCCGACAAGACAACAAGAGACGCACTGGAAGAGCTCCTTCTAGGCGGGACTATCGAGAAGACCCTGAATCTGGAATTAACATACGATGAAGTAGACAACAGCATCGAGAACATATGGAGTGTACTTTTTACAACAGGTTATCTTACAAAAGTCGGGGAGGTGAAG
>CAVJJV010000133.1:0-7106 GCA_963650055.1 Comamonas kerstersii
GATGGTGACATGTAGTACTATGTACCGGCGTTGAAGATTTTGAAACTGTTTCATTCATTTGACAGTTCAGTTTACGTTCATAGGAGATACAGAATATGGAGAAGGAAAACACGGGGGAAGAAAAGAAGGGGAAGGGATGGCTCAAGGCTCCGGGAACCTACATTCTGATATGCCTTGAGTCGCTGCTTCTGCTTGTAGGACAGCTGATCGGCATGACGCTGCATCTTCTTCCTTCCATCGGCGATAAGGATGTATGGGATACGATTGTCTCCTACGGAGAGTTCATCGGAATCTGGATTTCCACCATAATTGTACTGGCTGTTATCAGAAAAAACCGTCCGATTCTTCTTTCTCTCGGGAAAAAGAGCAGGGGAAATACCTTACCTTTGTTCGCACTCGGGATTCTGCTCGGCTTTGCGATGATCGGAGTATGTGCACTTGCGGCTGTACTCCACGGCGATATTTCTCTCAGGTACGGTTCATTCCAGCCGCTGCCGTTCATCCTGATTTTCATTGCCGTATTCATCCAGTCGGGAGCAGAGGAGCTTGTATGCAGAGGCTTCATGTATCAGAGGCTGAGGCGCTCTTTCAAGTCACCGCTTGCTGCAGTTTTCGGTAATGCACTTTTCTTCGCTGCTCTCCATCTTGCAAACGACGGTGTGACTTTCCCCGGCTTCATGAGTGATCTTCTTGTCGGGATTCTTTTCTCCTTCATCGTCTATTATATGGAGAGCATATGGTGTGTGATGGCACTTCATACGGCATGGAACTTCATGCAGAATATCGTTCTGGGACTTCCGAACAGCGGTAATCTTGTCCCGTATTCCGTATTCAAGCTCGAAGACGGGGCGGTGAACAGTTTCTTCTATGACACCGGATTCGGAATCGAGGGCTCACTATTCTCTTCTCTTGTAATACTGGTTGCTATAGCATCCGTTGTCCTCTGGGGACGTAAACATAATCCCGCTCCTCTCGATATTTGGACGACCGGGGCGGAAAGTACGGAATCCGGGTTGAAAAATTGAGAGAGTGGCGGGTAGAATCGTCAGAAAACAAGGATAGCCGATGAAAAGAATTTTCTCTGTTTTTTTATGTATATTTCTCTCCCTCTCACTCTTTTCCTCCCCCGATAGAGTGAGGATGATTTCAATAGGCCTGGATTATGCGAATTCCCCCGATGAGGATATGATTCTCTCCGGGACTATAAATGATGCCACCGAGATGACGGCAGCCGTCGGGAATGTGATGAAGGCCAAGGGGGTTCAATTCGAAAGCACGATGATGCTCCAGGAAGGGGCGGGAGACTATTATATCGAGGTGATAGTACCCGGCGGGGAGACTCTTATCTCTGTAGAGGAGATGCTCATCAAGCTCAATGCCGACTCAGCGGACGCCATGGAGTATGGCCTTGAAGACGGCACCTGGCTGATCAGGGACAGAGTGAAGGATGTTGATACGCTCTATGCTCTCTATGAGGGAATCGGGACGATGGAGGACGTTATATTCTTTGACTTCTTCGACATAAAGGACACCCCGACATATCCCTCGGCAGATAACATATTGAACGAGATTCTTCTCTCCTCCGACCTTGATTATGATGACCTTCTTATCGTCTATTACTCGGGGCACGGCGGAAGCGAGGATGCATTCACATCATATGATATGTCTTCTCTCCTCGTTCCCTATCTGAAGAGCGGGAAGCTTACCGGGGATGAAGTGAATGCCGTACTCGGTCTTGTTACCATAACCGAAGGTACGGTGATGGACAGACTCTGCGCCCTCAATGTAGATGAGGACACCATCTTCGATATCGTGGATGATATGGGTAAGAGTGAAGACAGCTACAAGACAGGAATCCTGGCAACTGCATATACTTACGATAATTACTATACAGATAACTCAAGTCTTGAGATGTACAGGCTCTTTGAGGCTCTTTCATTTCTTAAGTGTGACTGTGTTCTCATAATTGATGCATGCTACTCCGGCTATGCGGCGGACAACCTCTCCGATTACTTTGACGAGAGTGAGTACGACCATGCAGTCAACATCGAAGTCATGAGTGCATCATCAATGGATGAAACGAGCGAGGAGATTGCAGTCGACAATGAAGACGGAGAGTGGGAGTACCACGGGGCATTCACCCTGGAGGTCCTCCGTGGTCTCGGCTGGGAACACTCCACGGAAAGAACAACTCTAGTCGAGGTTCCATTCTACACCATTGATGAAGACGGTGATGTTGTTGATATTACATCCGAAAGGGAAGTCGGGGGCTATACGGTATTCATCCCCCAGCGTCAGACGGCGTCCGAATTCTTCTATTCTCTTCTCGAGAACTGGGACAGCATAGACCAGCATCCCCAGGACGGGGAGAGTACATACCTTCTGTACTTCATTCCCTGAAATCCCCAGAAAGATGTATGGGTGATATCGCCGGCAGAAAGGAAAATAGATGGAGTACATTTTCATCTTTTCAGTATCTTGTAGCAGAGGTCTTCCCCCGGTGATAGAATTGTTCTTACACAAATTCTGTAAAGTGAGGTTGAGAATGGAAAGAGTAGTTAAGTTTCTCAAGGATGCAGGTACATATTACCTGGCAACTGTCGACGGTGACCAGCCGAGGGTGAGACCGTTCGGAACTGTGAATCTGTTCAATGGAAGACTATATATTCAGACAGGAAAGAAGAAGGATGTCTCGAAGCAGCTTCATATCAATCCGAAGGCCGAGATATGCGCATTCATGAACGGCGAATGGCTGAGGGTGTCGGGAGAGCTTGTGGAGGACACTGCAAGGGAGGCGAGAGTCTCGATGCTTGAGGCTTATCCATCTCTAAAGGATATGTATTCCCCCGATGACGGAAATACGGAAGTCTTCTATTTCAGAAATGCTACAGCGGTATTCTATTCATTCACCCGCGCTCCCGAAACGGTGACTCTCTGATGGTGAAGGAGATTGTCCGGGATGAGGGATTTCTCTCCCTTCCATCCCGGAATGCCTCCAGAGAGGACATAGGTGTCATTGAGAATCTCTCTGATACTCTTCTTGCCAACAAAAGCAGGTGCGTCGGGATGGCTGCAAACATGATAGGAGTGAGGAAGAATATCATAGTGGTTTCTTCTTCTCCTCTTCTAATAGTCATGGTCAATCCGGAAATCGTAAAGAAGAGCGGTGAGTACAGAGCAGAGGAGGGTTGCCTCTCCCTTCCCGGTGTGAGACAGTGCACAAGATACAGGACTATCGAAGTCGAGTATCTTGATTCTTCATTCAGAAAGAGAAAGGGTACCTTCTCCGGTTTCACTGCAGAAGTCATCCAGCACGAGATTGATCATCTCAGGGGGATTCTTATCTGATTTTCTTCTGTTTCTTCAGATAGAGATAGAATCCTGTGTTCAATATGATTCCGGCTGTTGTTGCTATCGGTGCCGAGAGTCCGATTCCCGTAAGACCTGCATCCGGCTGTATACTCATGAAGTAGGCAAGAGGAAGACGCACGAGGAGGGTCTGTACAAGGCCCTGGAACATGACCCACATGGTGTGGTTGCTGCCGTTGAAGTAGCCGACCATGCTGAAGAGAACCGCCGTAACGATTGTCTCGGGGGCAAATCCCTTGAGGTATTCGAATCCTTTTGAGATGACCTCGCTGTCCGTGGAGAAGACTGATGCAAGTGCATCGCCTTTGAAGAGGACGAGAATGAAGACGAGGATGCCGATGACAAGGCCGACTGCAATACCTGTGAACATTGATTCCTCTGCTCTTTTCTCCTTTCCCGCTCCGATGTTCTGTGAGACGATCGAGGCCATCGACTGCATGAGGGCCGACGGCACAAGCATTGCAAAGTTGACGATTTTGCATGCAACCCCGTAACCGGAAGAGGCTGCAAGGCCGAGCCTGTTCACGAAGGCACAGAGTGCGAGAAACGAGACCTGGGTCAGGAATTCCTGTATGGCAAGCGGAAAACCTATCTTGAGCGAGAGCTTTGCCTGTGTGTTGAAGCGGAAATCATGCTTTGTAATCCTGAACGGTAGGCCGAGCCTCTTGAGTCTCAGGAGGGCGAAGACGACACTTACCGCCTGTGCAAAGACAGTTGCTATTGCGGCTCCAGCCGTATTCATCTTGAATACAGCAACGAGCAGCAGGTCTCCGAATATGTTCACAACACATGCTACTGCTACGAAGATGAGAGGGGATTTACTGTCCCCGAGTCCCCTGAATATTGCAGAGATGAGATTGTATGCGACGATGAAGAATATGCCGCCTCCGCAGATCCGTACATACACAGCAGTCTCCTCTACAGCCTCCTCGGGAGCCTGCATCAGAACGGAGATGGGGCGCGCAAAGAGTGTCATCACTACAAAAAGTACAGCCGATATCACAGTAAAGACGACGACGGAACCTCCGATTACCGGTCCTATGTTCTCCTCCCTCTTCTCTCCGAGATACCTTGCTATGAGTACGGTTATACCCATTGCAAGCTGTGTGATTACGAATGTAACAAGATTGAGCACCTGACTTCCCGTCGATACTCCCGAGAGCCCGGCCGTCGTGCCGAAACGTCCCACCACCAGGAGGTCGACGGCACCGTATGCCGCCTGGAGTACCAGGGCTGCAAGTACCGGCATCATGAAACGGAGCATTTTTCCGAGTATGCTCCCCTCTGTAAAATCCAAACTTTTTTCGTCCATTATTCTCTTACCTTATTCATTGCCCTGTAGAAAACATCAATTGTCCCGACAAGGGTATCGACATCATTGTCGCTTACATCTCCCAGCTCCCCGACGAGTGGGACAAATACATCTTCATTGTACTTTTTCGAGAGTTTCCCTCCCTCCGGAGTAATGGAGAGATAGGTGACTCTTCCGTCTCTCTCGGATGATGTCTTTTCAATCAGTCCCCCTGCTTCCATTTCATTGATTGTCCTCGTCACTCCCGGCATCTGCACGGAGAGTGCATCACTGAGATCTGAAATCCTTACTTCTCCTTTCTCCTTCTTCAGCTTTCCGATGATATCGAGATAGCGGATGTAGGAGGGGGTTACCCCCTTGGGAAGAAGGGGCATCATCTCCACGGCACGTTTTGCAAGATAGAAGGCATCCAGTACACGCTTGATATTCTCTACGGTCATATAATTTCCTTTTAATTAACAAAGATAATTAACTTTGATAATTATATGGATATCCAAACATCTGTCAACAGTCAGGAGAGCCTTTCCTGCATCATCTGCAGTGCCTGCAGAAGCATGCCCTTTCCGGACGGCCTAATGCGAGGGCTCGGCAGAGGAAATGAGTTCATAACCCCCCCAAGACAGTGTTGATTGAAGTTTGTCAATTATCAGAATTCGTACAAAAGCGAACAACAGGAATCAGCTGTCTTGTTGTTGAATCCCAAAAAAGGAACAAGATGGGGCAATTCTCTTAATGTTTCACCTCAAATTATGAATAAATGGTTGTGCTTCAAACCATTGTTTTATGATATCATGTGAGCATGGAGGTACTGAGTGAAAAAGATAGAAACCGGGAACAGTTCGTTTGGTAAGCTTATTACCAAGAGTAATCTATATGTTGACAAGACAAAGTATCTGTATAATCTTATCACGGATAACGGTACATATTATTTTCTCTCGCGCCCCCGCAGATTCGGTAAGTCACTTACTCTCAGTACATTGAAAGCTGTATTCGAGGGTAGGAGAGGGCTTTTCAAAGGGCTGTATATAGACGGGATGGATTATGACTGGAAGGAGTATCCTATAATCCATATAAACTTCAGCGATATTGCATTCAAGAATGCGGATGAGCTTGAGGATAAAATCAGGATAACACTTTTGAAGGCTGCCGGACAGTATGATATTGCCGTTGATAAGCAGTATGCATATGACGATGTGATGAAAACATTGTTTGAAGAACTATCCAAACGGGAGAAGGTTGTTGTACTCATTGATGAGTATGACAGCCCTCTCATAAACAGCATCAACAGCGATAAGCTGGAAGACATAAGAAGAGTTCTCAGAGGATTCTACTCTGTCCTTAAAGCTTCTGATGCCTACATACGTTTTTGTTTGATCGCCGGCGTAACCAAGTTCTCGAAGGTGAGCATTTTCTCTGCAATGAACAACCTTACGGACATTTCCGCCATGGATGAGTATTCGTCTGCATTAGGCTATACACAGGATGAGCTTGAGCATTATTTTGCCGAATATATTGAAGATGGTGTCAGAAAGAACAGGACAACGAGGGAGGAATATCTTTCATCTCTCAAATACTGGTATGACGGCTATCGTTTCACGGCAGGTGGAGAGGCGGTATATAATCCTGTGTCGATAGGCTCTTTCTTTTATACAGGAGGAATGTCCTTCAAGAATTACTGGATACAGACCGGGGGAATGACAATGCTCCTGAGTGAAATTGCGAAACGTGTCAAGTTCGATATATCTCTCCGGGAAGAGTTGAAGATTTCGGAAGAGAATCTCCATACAGCCGATATAGTTCAGATGGTGCAGACTGAAGTCAGCAGAGATAACTTCCTTGCACTTCTCTATCAAACAGGATATCTGACAATCAAGGAAGCCGTTCCTGTCAGGGAAAGTTTTCTCATTGAACTCGGGTATCCGAATAAAGAGGTCGAAAGAGGGCTTAATGAGATTCTTCTCCCGGTATACATAGGATCTGCTGCGGGAAGCTTCAGTCGTCTCATGGTTATTGATTATTTCGATAAAGGTAAGGTGGATGAGGCGCTTGAAACTCTTTCCTCTATATTCTCCTCTATTCCTTACTATGAGCTCGTTTTTGACAGTGAGAGTGCCGTACACGCCGGCTTTTTGTGCATGATGAATATTCTTGAGGCTGACATTATTTCTGAAGTCCCGACAAACAGGGGACGCATCGACTGTGTCCTGAGATGTCCTCATGACATATACATCATCGAGTTCAAATTCAATCAGAGTGCAGATGATGCTGTAGCCCAGATAAAGAGAAGAAAGTACTACGAGGCGTATCTGAAAGAGGGGAAGAGTATCCATCTGCTGGGTATTAACTTCTCGACAGAAGAGAAGAATATTATTGAATGGAAGGACGAGGTCATAATATAAGCTAGCTGCCCGGAGACAGAATCAGA
>CAVJJV010000134.1:0-9182 GCA_963650055.1 Comamonas kerstersii
ATATTTCTCCTCTATTTGAAGTAATAAGAAACGAAGACAAGTGCACAAAATGCCGGCTCTGCGAGAAGGAATGCGCCAACGGCGTCCATATCTACGACGAAAAAAGAAAGATAATGCTCTCTGATGACTCGAAGTGCGTCTCGTGCTCGCGCTGCGTTGCATTCTGTCCTGTGGGGGCACTGAAGGTAAGAAAGGCCGATTCCCCGTTCAGGGAGAACTCCAACTGGATGGACTGCACAATAACAAACATATACAGGCAGGCGGCAACGGGGGGAGTACTCCTTGCCTCGATGGGAACTCCGAAGAAGTATCCCGTCTACTGGGACAGAATCCTCATCAATGCCAGCCAGGTGACGAATCCCCCGATAGACCCCCTCAGGGAGCCTATGGAGACGAAGGTCTTCCTCGGAAGCAGGACACAGAAAATCAAGAAGGATGTGAACGGAAGAATCATCGTGGAGGAGCATCCCCACATAGAGCTCTCGACCCCGATTATGTTCTCTGCAATGAGCTACGGCTCCATAAGCTACAATGCCCATAAGGCTCTGGCATCTGCTGCAGAAGAGACCGGAATCTTCTACAACACGGGAGAGGGAGGACTGCATGAAGACTTCTATGTCTACGGGGAGCATACAATCGTCCAGGTAGCCTCCGGACGTTTCGGCGTCAAGCCGGAATACCTCGATGCCGGCATGGCGCTTGAAATCAAGATGGGACAGGGAGCAAAGCCCGGAATCGGGGGCCATCTTCCCGGAATGAAGATTGTCGGCGACGTCTCGCGTACGAGGATGATTCCCGAGGGATCCGATGCCATCTCCCCGGCCCCGCACCATGACATATACTCGATAGAGGACCTGAGGCAGCTTGTATATGCCCTCAAGGAAGCAACAGGGTACAGAAAACCCGTCATCGTGAAGGTTGCCGCAGTACACAATATCTCGGCAATAGCTTCCGGTATAGCACACAGCGGTGCGGACATAATAGCGATTGACGGCTTCAGGGGCGGTACCGGTGCAGCTCCGGCTGTCATAAGGGACAATGTCGGAATCCCGATCGAGCTGGCCCTGGCCTCCGTCGACAGAAGACTGAGGGAGGAAGGGATAAGGGACAGGGTATCCCTCGTCGTCAGCGGTTCCATCCGTAACAGTGCAGACATCGTGAAGGCTGTCGCCCTCGGTGCCGATGCCGTTTACATAGCTACAGCAGCCCTCATAGCACTCGGATGCCACCTCTGCAGAAACTGCCACAGCGGGAGATGCAACTGGGGAATTGCAACCCAGAGGGAGGATCTTGTGAAGAGACTGGATCCCGAAGAAGGAAAGAAGAGACTTGTCAATCTTATTTCGGCATGGACGAACGAGATAAAGGAGATGATGGGCGGTATGGGAATCAACTCCATAGAAGCCCTCGTCGGAAACAGAGCGATGCTCTGCGGTATCGGGCTCAACACCAGGGAGCTCGAGATACTCGGTATCAGACACGGAGGAGAGTAAAAATGAAAATCGATGCAGCCGATATGCCGTTCAGAATCCTTAACGATCTTATAAGAGAATCTCCCGATAAGGATATCGAGATAGTGAACCTTGAAGGGCAGAGATATATAGCAACAGGTACGAGGGACAGAAACATACGCCTCAAGGGAATTCCGGGTAATGCCCTGGGCGCCTTCCTCGACGGCTCAGAGCTCGAGGTATTCGATGATGCGGAGGATGCCACGGGTGACACGATGAACAAGGGAAAAATCATCATCCACGGCTCTGCGGGAGACGCAACGGGCTACGCAATGCGCGGAGGAAAGATATATATCCGCGGGAAGGCGGGCTACAGGACGGGCATCCACATGAAGGCTTATAAGGAAAGGCAGCCGCTCATCATAATCGGAGAGAGTGCAGGCTCGTTTCTCGGAGAATACCTTGCCGGAGGAACGATTATTGTCCTCAACCTCTCGAACAGTCTCGAGGCTCCTGTCGGTTACTTCACAGGAACCGGAATGCACGGTGGAAGAATAATTCTCCGTACATCCTCCCTTCCCATCGACCTTCCCTCCCAGGTGAATGTCCAGAAAGCCGGAGAGAAGGAGAAGGAGGAGATATCATCACTGATAGATGAATTCTGCCGTGTATTCTCTCTCGATAAAGAAAAAGTCCTTGACGGAAGCTTCTACATCCTGACACCTGACTCGAAGAATCCCTATAAGCGGCTCTACACCCAGGTATAAGAAGAAAGCACCGGTCGTCCGGTGCTCTCTTATTTTATATCGTCACGCTTCCGATACGTCCCGAGTATCCGCGGTAGTTGAAGAAGAGCACATTGCCCTTCTCTTCATCTACATCCGAGACGGCGACAAAAAGCGGGAACTCTTTACCATCTATCGTGAAAGCAACACTCATCCAGCATTCCTTACTTCCGGGGTTCCTGATCACCCTCCCCTTCAGAGAGAGAGTAACTTCCACTTCTCCGTAGGAGTTCTCATCATAGCCGAGGCGGAGTTTTATCTTCAAACCCTCGATGTCGATGTTGTAGGCGCTCATCGTAAAGCCGCCGTCCGCCTTTGAGGATGTGGTGGTTCCGTTTGATGATATCTTCTCATTGGCTGAATCTATCAGTATGGAGTATGAGGTTATATCATTAATGTAGACATCTTTTCCGTTTATCCTGATGGTACTGCCGTCGGATGACAAAGCGTTGATGAAGACGTCATGGAAAACCTGGTTCTCCCACTCTCCTTCCTTGAGGCCGAATGCTGTGCGGACGCTTGTCTCCCCTTTCATAAGGTTCTCTTCTGACACAAGGAACCTCACAATGTCGTAGAAACGTCTCACGTCATGGACCATGTCCATATAGATTCTGTCCTTCTGCTCCTCGGTAATAACATCAGCATCCCAGTAGTATGCCTTGAGTGCCACATCCTGTGTAATCTTCGTATTGAAGTCGAAGAATGTCATACCTCCGTCTGAGGACCATCCGATGAAGCCGTATGTGGACGCTTTAGCCGGAGGAGCCGGTTCGACTGCCGTCTCTCCCGTCTTTACACGCTGGTCCTTCACTGCCGTTCCGCCGTTGCTGTCGAATGTTACAGCGTAGTACTCCTCTTCCGTGTAGTGGGCATAGAGGGTTATATCCTTCGTCACGGGAGTCGAGAAATCATACGGCCCCCACTGTTCGCCCTCTATCTGATAAATCCAGCAGGAGAAGTGTTCATTCTCACCTCCCTCCGGACTTTTAGGCTCAACGGCCGTACCTCCGTCTACTACTTTCTGAGAAGATGGAGTATAGGAGCCGCCGTCGCTGTTGAAGGTGACAGTATAAACACGGGCATAGACGGCCTTGAGGCTCAAGTTGCATGTTACAGGAGAGGATGTATCGTAGTCGGAGGAGGAACTCTCCTCAACCCACTTCAGAAATGCCCAGCCGTCCTTTGTGGGGTCCCTCGGAACTGATACTGCACTCCCAGCCTTCACTATCTGGCTCTGAACAGCCGTCCCTCCGTCGCTGTTGAAGGTGACGGTATAGTAGACAGGCTTCTCCTCACATGAGACAGAGAGAATGAGAACAAGAAGAAATAATGGAATAAACTTCTTCATTACTTTTTCACCCACTCAACCGCAGCTATATAAGCACAATCCTTTGTAGGATTGAGAGACGTCGTTTCATCAGGCTTTATACCGACTATCTCGAAGCTCTCATGGGACATGTCCACGAACTGGTATGTTGTCGTATAGATAGAGAGATGTTCGCTTGTGAACGGACCGCTGTTGAAGATGGTCCTGTCGGAAAGTGCACACGTGCCTCCGAATGTCGTATGGCCGATTATCCTGGAGTTCGGGAGCAGCTTTGCAATCACACAGGAAATCTCGGAGCATGAGACGGAGAACCCGTTGACAAGGACAGCCACACGCCCGCTGTACATATTCTCCTTCAAATCCTTGTTGACATAACCATCTGTAATACTGAAACCAATCCACGGAGTATACTCAAGACGTGAATAACCTGCTTTATATCTTATGTACCCGAACTGCGTCGGATTCTGGAAGAAGACTCCCCAGATAGTCGAGAGGAACGACACATAACCGCCGCCGTTCCCCCTGAGGTCGATTATGACTCCAGTGATATTATCCTTCGTCACCTTATCATCCCCAGTCATCTCGTCCTTATCGCCAAAAGTACACCTGCCATAGGTAACAGCACTCTTGAGTGTCGCATACATGTCCTGCAGGCGATAAAGCGCTTTAATCCTATCTCCTATAGCTTTTTTGAATTTTCCATCAGGAATTCCTTCACTAGCTTTCCCGTCGGCTGCAGGCTTGTATGGCGTATTGTAGTCCACTATAAGATCCCTGACATAATTACGGAGTTTTTCAGTTGTGGTACCTTTAATCTTGTCTTCTTCTTCTGGAGTGAGCGTCTTCTTAGTTAATATATCATCTTCAAGGAAAAGAGGATTACCGAATGAGGAGAAGTATAAGTAGTACTCATTATCCTTGTTGACTCCATAGAAAAATGTCTCCAGTGATAAAGCCTCGAAAATGGCATTCCATTCCATAGCATAATATATCTCACCACCGAGATCTTTGGTGTCATCGGAAGTAAATGCCTTGAATGTATATCCGTAATATGCATTGTCGTGGAATTCTTCATTGACATTGTTGCCGTCACTGTTGTGGAAGTAGCCGTATTCTGAGGTCGTAGCCGGTTCTTCATCTTCTTCCGTACTCTGAACCTCATTACTATCACTCTTGTCAGCAACAGTAATATCTTTTCCTGCTATAAGATTCTGAACTTCAAAAAAACTCCCAATAGCCGTCTTGTAAATCGTTCTGAGTTCTTCTGTGTCGACACTCTTGTCAGGATTATTCACCGAGACCTTCTTATCGCCCCAGATGTCATTCGGAATTGTGATATCCGGATAGTCCATGATATCACCACCGTTGGCCTTGTACTTGTTGAGAAGAGCGGGGCTTGTGCTGAGGGTGTTCCCCAGTCCGTCCCTGACTGTCAGGTTGTAGTGGTTGTCGTGGACGCGGACTGCTATCTCCTTGAAGTATTTGAAAGCAGTAATCGAGTCATTGGCATTTTTGTAATCCAGGGCCTTGAACTTCGGAAGATACTCATCATAGACGGCATCCCAGTCATATGTCCTGTCATCGGAGAAATGAACGTACTCCGTATTCATTGCATTCCAGTACTGGAGGAATATCTCATCCCATGAGCAGTCGGGAGCTTCGATTGTGTTTGTACATGAAACAAGTATCAAGGCAAGAATTGTGAAAAGCAGAATCAGTTTCTTTTTCATTTGTTTATCCCCCATAAAACTCCAAGGGTTGCAGCATACGTGAAGTTATGTATCGGATTTGCTCCATGCTTCTGCCTCACGTTCATATCTGTCAGGGAAAGAGAGGCTTCATTCTCGAGATAGAGCTTGAAGGCCCCGAGATTGACGGCGACTCCGAATTTGGCACTCATCCCGGCATCGAACCTGTTGTAATACGATAGATCTGTGACTTCATCAACCGGGACATCCTTACCGTTCATATCAAGCACAGTCCCGTTTCTTGAGCCGTAGAGCCATGCCCCCATGAAACCTCCGAGGGAAAGATATATGTCGACAATATTTACAGGGAAGGTTACTCTGAACGAAAGTGGAAACTCCAGAAAGCCGTTTTTTACATCAAGCTGGTAGGTATATGTGAAGAGGGACGTCAGAAACTGACTGCCGCGGTAGTATTTACCATACATCGAGACCCCCGTCTCTACGGCTATATTCTCGTCGAGGCTGATGACGACAGGGATGGACGCCTTGTACCCTGCAGCCCATGAATACCTGTAGTCACGGTATCCTCCACCCGATATCACATTACCAAGCGTAACGCCGCCGTCGGCACCGACATAGTATGTTGCAGCTCCAAGGGTCAACATCACAGCAGAAATCACGATTATTGCGACTGTTTTTTTCATGGAGCCAATTATCAGGAAAAGAGAGTGTTTGGTAAATACAGCCACCCGGTTTTTCTTCGTTATATCAATGCCGCAGCATTTCCAGCCGACACAATTCCGAATGCCCATTATTTGTATTCACCACTTATTCACCGCTTCATTCAACGCTCTTCATTTTACCTTCCAGTAACCGTCTCTCCTGCTTCCCACTCTCTCCAGTTTTCCGAGATCCTTCAGGTTCTTTATTATCTCCCCGACTCTCGTTGTTCCTATTGCGCAGAAGACGGCAACATCATTCATGGTAAAAGTTGGATTATCCTTCAGGGCCATAAGCACCTTCGCATGCATCGGAGACAGGCCGTTCACATCAACCTGCTTCATAGATGGAGTGAAGGCAAAGGGAATCGTTACGACGATGAAATTATCATTTATATTGAAGGCACCTTTCCCGTATTTATCAACTATGACTAAATTTCCGTGTCCGGTCTGTTCAATCATATTCAACTGCCCCATGATTTTGAACAATCCGATATTCACCGGTCTTGAAACACCGCTGTAGAAGTCTTCCTTCGAGTACCCGAACGGCAGTCCTCCCGTCGAGACTATCTCAATCCTGTCGTCAAATATATAAACAGCCGGAGGAACATTTCTGATCCACTTGTTGTGAACACAGGCATTTGTCCAGGCTTCCTCAAAAGCATGAGTATCGAAGAGCTTTGTTTCTTTTCTTTCCAGGGAAGATTCAATATCTACCCGGGTTTCATTTAAAGAGACAACATAATCATCCGCCTCTTTCATTGCAGATATAAGACACTTGTATCCATACTCATTTCTTGAGAGCATTTTCGTCTTGTCCAGTCCGGAAAATCTGACGACCTTGATTGAAACATTATTCTCATCGGCCAGGAGTTCTGCGAGCATATTGAATCTTCCGTTAACCTTGAGATTGGCATTACGATAGAAATTATCTTCATTGATGGTAAGCCCGTTCTTTACATAATAATACTTCAAGGTATCGAAGGTTAAATCCTGATTGATGCATTCAACTGCTTCCAGCGAGGAGACATCAGAATCAAAAAAGAGTTCCCCGAGAAGTTCCGGGTCTATTTTCTTATTGGAACTTCCAATTCTTATACGGTAATCACCGGCGCAGGAGTAGGGTTTTCTATTACCTCTGGCAGTTACATGGATAATTCTCTTTCCGTTGTAATCTTCAAAGATGACAGATGGTATTACCGGCGGCTTTACAATCTCGGAAATCCTGGCCTCGACCTTTTTTATCGTTTCCTGTCCAAGCTGCCGCCCATCGAGACCTATCACCTCTCCATCATTGGCAACTCCATAATATACTTCCGCCCTGCCGTGTTTATTCAGCATGGCAGTAACCGCTTCTATCCCTTTATCAAGTTCACTGAGCGATGTCTTAAATTCACGAAACTCATCTTCCATCGGAAAGTCAACATTTATTTTCATGGCCGGCCTCTGCTTGTATTATACATTCCTTATCCGCCCAATGCAATTATATTCACCGCTTATTCACCGCTTCATTCAACGCCCGGTATTTCTGAACAGAATGATGTGCTTTCCGTCAGCGGGGAGGTTTTATGTCAACGATTATCCTGATTCAAAGCAGCCTTCACTGAGAGGTCCTTCTCATAATCGAGGAGCATGTTCTTTACGGTCTTACTCAAGGGAAGAAGGGCGAACATATTGAAAACCGTCATAAGCGCAATGCCGAAATCACCAAGGTCCCAGACGAATGTGTACTCTGCAAGTCCTCCGATGAAAAGCATGACAAGAGCAAGAATCTTGTAGAGAGTCTGGCTCAGCCAATTCTCGCCGAATACATAGCTTATGTTGCTTCTGGCATAGAAGAGGATTCCAATGAATGTAGAGAAAGAGAAGAGAAAGAGAGTTACTGCAATCAGGATAACTCCAAGGTTCCCCATATGGTAGTACATGGCGCTCTGCAGTAGATCC
The DNA here is from genome assembly GCA_963650055.1 of Comamonas kerstersii. Taxonomy (GTDB): domain Bacteria; phylum Spirochaetota; class Spirochaetia; order Sphaerochaetales; family Sphaerochaetaceae; genus Ornithospirochaeta. The sequence goes on from CAVJJV010000134.1 coordinate 7,915, forward strand.
ATACCCACCTTTCCCTCTATAACACTCTCGGGAGAGAGCAGCATGATGAACGCCGTACAGCTGCATATGACGATGGTGTCGATGAAGACACCCAGGGACTGGAGCAGCCCCGCATTGACCGGGCTCTTTACAGATGCCGCCGCTGCGGCACATGGAGCACTGCCGCTACCGGCTTCATTACTGAAGAGCCCCCTCTTCACTCCGTTCATCAATACCGCCCCGATGGAACCTCCTGCCACCGCCCTTATACCGAAAGCCTCCTCGAATATACGCTTGAAGACAGATGGAAGCAGTGTGATGTTCTTGAAGATGATGAAGAGTGTCACACAGAAATAGAGAACAGCCATTACAGGAACAATGACATCGACAACCTTCACAGTACTGTGTTTTCTCAACACAATCACAGCAGATATCGCAACGAGAACTATCGTCGAGACAAGCGGGTCTATATGAAATGCATTGTCTAAAGCAGAAGATACGGAATTGCCGATTACCTGGCTGATTCCACACCAGCAGAGAAGCCCCGAGAGAGCAAAGAGAACAGCAAGGATACTCTTTTTCTTCTTTCCCCTGTAGAGATGATCCAGGTAATAAGCCGGGCCTCCCTTGTAACCCCCGTACAGCTTATCCTCCGTCTTGTATTTCTGGGCAAGAGTCCCCTCTACAAACGCAGTGGCACCTCCGAGGAGAGCAGCAAACCACATCCAGAAGATTGCTCCGGCTCCTCCGACAGAAACAGCGGCAACAACGCCCACAAGGTTGCCCATGCCGACACGTGTCGCCGTGGAGACAAGCAATGCCTGGAAACCGGAGAGAGCCCCTTCGGCACCTTTCTTCTCAAGAGTGAGTTTTATCATCAACGGAAAGTGTCTGAACTGGACACCGCGGAGATATATTGTATAGAAAATTCCGAGAGGAATGAGAATAAGAACAAGAAGAGGAACCCCCATGCTGTTTCCGCCCGGAAGCGGAATTGTAAACAAATCCCCCCAGAGGAGATTGAAAAAGAAATAGAAAATCTTCACGTATAACTTCCTTTGCCATTCCAGTTTACACAAGAAAGAACAGAGTTGCCATAAGGAACATCATGAATAAAGGTCATCAACATGTTAAGAAAGAAGCTCCTCCATGCTCGGCTTTGAGAGAGACTGCGCATTGCAGCTGCAGAAAGAACCGGCACATGAGAGCCCAAAGATAAAGAAAATATCAAAAAACGGAATTAAAGAAGGATGATGTCTACCCGATAAGAGAGCCCAGGAGGAAAGATA
>CAVJJV010000135.1:0-2271 GCA_963650055.1 Comamonas kerstersii
CATATATTCTGATAATTGGATATTTTAGTTTTCCTCTTTCTCCTTCTCTTCTTTTCTGGGGAACATCTTCTCTCTTACCACAGTCTCGATCCGGCTTGTAAACTCGGGATTCTTCTCGAGATACTCGAGTGTCTTGTCCCTTCCCTGCCCTATCTTCTCGCCGTTGTACGAGTACCATGCTCCTGACTTCTCGATGATATCGTATTTCGCCGCTGCATCGAGAAGGGATCCCATCTTCGATATTCCCGTGCCGAACATGAGGTCGATTTCGCACTTCTTGAACGGGGGTGCGACCTTGTTCTTCACGACCTTTACACGGATTCTGTTCCCTGTGAGTTCATCTGCGTTCTTTCCGATGGATTCGATTCGTCTTACATCAAGTCTTACAGAGGCATAGAACTTGAGGGCGTTGCCGCCTGTTGTCGTCTCGGGGTTCCCGAACATGACGCCGATCTTCATTCTTATCTGGTTGATGAAGATTATGGTGGTGTTTGATTTGGCAAGGATGCCGGTGAGCTTTCTGAGAGCCTGAGACATAAGTCTTGCCTGGAGTCCTACATGGCTGTCACCCATGTCGCCTTCGATTTCAGCCTGGGGGGTGAGGGCTGCAACCGAGTCGACGACAATGATGTCGATGGCACCGCTGCGGACAAGGCGTTCGGTTATCTCGAGAGCCTGCTCGCCGTTGTCGGGCTGGGAAATCCAGAGGTCGTCTATATTGACTCCCAGGTTCTTTGCATAGACGGGGTCGAGTGCATGTTCTGCATCGATGAATGCAGCGATTCCACCTTTCTGCTGGCATTCGCTTATCGCATGGAGAGCAAGTGTCGTCTTACCCGATGATTCCGGACCGTATATCTCGATGATCCTTCCCTTCGGATATCCTCCCACTCCGAGTGCCTCGTCGAGGAGTATCGATCCCGACGGGATGACATCGACATCCAGGACATCCTTGTTGTCCCCGAGTTTCATGAGCGAACCCTTTCCGAATTCCTTGTCGATCTGGAGCCTTGCAGCCTCGAGGGCTTCCTTCTTTCCGTTTGAAATGTTTTCAGTATTAGAATTTTTAGCCATAAATAAATTCCTCTTTACTATATATAGGTCGATTACCGGGAGATAATGTCAAAAAAAATCTCATTTTTCATAAATAAAAGTTTCCGGACCTTCATTCGTGTATGTAATCATCATGTGGGCGCCGAATACTCCCGTGCTCACATTCACCCCCTCGCCAAGGAGAATTGAGGCAGCCTCTTTGTAGAATTCCTCCGCCTTCCCCCCATCCATTGCATTGTCGAAGGATGGACGGTTACCACGGTTGAGAGATGCGCAGAGTGTGAACTGGCTTATAAGCATCACGCTCCGGCTCCTCTCCATGATCGAGTGCGTCATCCTCCTGTCGTCATCTCCGCGGTAAATCCGGAGCTTCAATATTTTTTCCATGAAAGGCCTGATGTCTTCCTCTCTGTCTCCCTTCTCCACTCCGTAGTAGACGAGTAGTCCTTCGTCCATACGGCTTATGAGAGCACCCTCCACCCTGCACTCTGCATTCCTAACAGTCTGTATTATTGCTTTCATCTATTATCTCGTATATTTCGTTTACGAACTGTGGTTTGTTCTGGCTGTTGAAGTACGATGTTCCCATGACGGCAAGTGTTACTCCTGCATCATAGAGGGATTTTATGTTGTTTCTTCCTATCCCGCCGTCTGCCTCGATTATGTAGCTGTATCCCTCGTCATCCTTCCGCATATCGAGTTCTTTGATCTTCTTGAGTGTGTGCGGGATGAACTTCTGCCCTCCCCATCCGGGATTGACAGTCATGACAAGTACATAATCGACGATGTCGAGAACAGCCTCGATAGCCGACACCCCCGTTCCAGGGTTTATCGCAACTCCTGCTCCAGCTCCACCGTCCTTAATCAGGGAAATGCACCTGTCGAGGTGGTTCGTCGCCTCGGCGTGTATCGTGATTATGTCGCTTCCGGCCTCGAGGAAGGAAGGTATGAAATCCTCCGGCTTATCCACCATGAGATGGACATCGAAGATCAGGTCGCTTTTTTTCTTGAGATCGCTGACGAATTTCGAGCCGAATGTAATCTGAGGGACGAAATGACCGTCCATGACATCCAGGTGTACATAATCGCACCCTGAGTCGCTAATGAGTTTGAGATTATCATATGCATACGAGAAATCGGATGCGAGAATGGATGGAGAAATAGATATCTGTCTGTTACTCATACATCAGAATTATAGAGATAGTCACCTCTTTATTC
>CAVJJV010000136.1:0-4443 GCA_963650055.1 Comamonas kerstersii
TCATGGCCAACAGGGCGGAGGTTAAGGATATGTGTCTGACCGAGTATGATGAAGCGAAATATACAGACCATGTAATGGCTGAAGGTGAAGCCAGAGGTGAAAACAAGGGAACGATTAAAACGCTTGCAGGCTTGATAAAGAAAGGACTGATAAGTGAGGACAATGCTGCTGAAAGTGCAGGAATGTCCCTCGAGGATTTCAGGAAGGCTGAGGCACTCTACTGCTGTTGAACCTGATGGCATTGTAAAATTCTGAGTTGAAAGATATGAGCCTCCGTTCTGGAGGCTCTGACTGTTACTGGTTGAAGAACTTGTTTCCGATGTCATCGCGGTACCATAGTACAGGAAATTTCTTCTCCCTTATAAGTGTATAGGCCTGTTCGTTGGCCTCTTCTATGCTCTCTCCGCGCCCCACGACGGTGATGCATCTCCCTCCTGTCGTGTAACACTTTCCGTCCTTTCTCCTCTCGATTGCACCGATGAAGACGAGGGGCTTATCTGAGCTGTTCATCAAAAAAGCGTTTGTTATGCCTTCTATCTCTACGCCCTTCTCCGGATTGAGGGGGTAGCCCTTCGAGGCAAGAACTACGGCAACTGTGCTCAGATTGTTCAATTCAAGCTTCAGACTGCTGACTCTGTTCTCCTGCATGGCAGAGAGTATTTCAACTATATCCGTCTTGATAATCGGGACCATGGCCTGGGTTGCAGGGTCATTGAGACGCACATGGTAGTCGACAAGAACCGGGCCCGATGATGATATTATAATCGAGAGAGTGAGGATTCCTCTGTATACAAGTCCCTCTTTCTTCATCCCGTGGAGTGTCGGCTCTATGATTCTCGATTTAATATCTTCAATTACATATTCCTTCAATGGAACGGGTGCGACAGCTCCCATGCCGCCTGTCGGAGTCCCCTGCGAGTGGGAGACGTTGGTGTATTCATTGGCAAGCGGCAGAAGAAGATAGCCGTTCTTATCGAGTAGAATCGTCGCAGTTACATGAAGCCCCTCTACATAGCTGTCAAGAAGAACAGGTCCTTTCTCGAGAAGGGTCTCTGCATACTTGATCAGCACAGTCTTATCGGATGAGGAGAGCATGACACGTGACGGGGCCATCGAATTGGATTTGATTGTGTATCTTACCCCATTGTGTTCGTCAAGGTAGTCGGAAAGCGACTTTGTGTCCCTGAAGAGTGCGCTTGCAGGGACGGGGATGCTGTAGCGCTGGGTGAATGCACGAGAGAAGGCTTTGTCATCCTCAAGCTTCAGAGCCTCCCTTGTCGCTCCGTAGCATGATATCCCCCTCTCCTTCAGATATTCCATCACCCCTGCAATGAGCGGGGCTTCGGTTCCTATGAATACTCCGTCGATGTTGTGTTCGATGATCGCCCTGTATACTTCCTCCGGGTCTGCAGGGTTCGTATCGGGAAGATTGACTGCTATATCTTCAGTTCCGGGATTGCCGGGAGCAATGAACAGCTCGGAAATAAATGCACTTTGACTCAGCCACCAGGCGGCCGCCGTGTCTTTGGCGCCGGAACCTAATACCAGAATTCTCATTTTTCACCTCTTTTCAGTTATTCTACACTACCGGAAAAGCAAAAAGCAAAGAAGAAAATCAGCTTAACATCAAAATAGAGCAATACGCTGCACCGGAAAACCAATAAAGGCCGGGAGCGGGAACCCGGGAATGGAAGATGAAGGAGAGGGTATTTTCTATCGGATAAAGAATTACCGGAAATATCTTTTCCTTTATTTTTTGTAATATGACGACAAAATAGTTGAAAAACCATATATTTGTAGTGTAATCTGAAATGGCATTTTCTGTTTTATCCGTGTTTATTGGGTGCAGAATCGAGCGGGAGTTGAATGGTTTCAAGAAAGTATGTCGGCGATTACCGCCTGGAGAACGTGGTGACTGAGAGCGGGAAGACTGTGACCAGACCGGTATATAGAGGGGACATATTCAACTTCGTGAAGAGTGAAGCCGATATGCTGAAGCTGAAGGGGATGATTATAAGGACGACGGTCATCGAGTGGCTGGTCTTTCTTCTGGCTCTCCTCATCAATTCGGACAAGGGGAGGGTGATGTATGTCTCTCTTCCTCTCATCGCAGTGTCTTTTCCGCTTCTCGGGCAGAGCAGATCCGTTCTACTGCTCATGAAGAAAAAGGGAGATTACAGGAGAGAGGAGAAAGACAGAATCTCCGAGCGCCTTGTTTCCTGCGTTTTCATGACACTCTTCTTTTCCTTCTGCTCGGCACTCGGCCATGCGGCGGCATGGCTCAAGTACGGTGAAAGCACGGAGGATGCGGTGCTTCTGTCACTGACTGCGGCTATAACAGCTTTTTCCTTCTCGCTTTTCAGAAAGAGAGGCGGGCTGGAGATGGAGAAGACAGGGACGGCGGGGCTTCCGGAGACGGAGGAGTAATAAGGAAAACAGCCTACGTAGGTAGGCTTAAATATACCTCAAGGGAGGATTAGGAAATGAAAAAAACATTGGCTATTGTTCTTGTTGTTCTCCTTGCTTTAAGTATGTTTACCAGCTGCGGAAAGAAGGAGACTTCTACTGCAACAACAACTACTACTACAACTACGACAACAACTGCAGTATATGCTACAGCATCCTTCGGAATGAAGTTCTCTCCGTTCTTTGCAACAACAGCATATGATCAGGATATCGTAAGCCTGACACAGGCCGGTCTCCTTGCTGCTGACCGCGGCGGCGCCATCATCTACGACGGTATCAACGGCGAGACACACACATACAACGGAACAGATTACACCTACTATGGTGCTGGTTCTGTCGAAGTTGTACAGAATGCTGACGGAACAGTTGATTACAAGCTCACGATGCGTGACGACATCTACTTCTCCGACGGCGTCAATGCAGACATCGATGACGTCATCTTCGGTATCTATGTTCTCGCAGATCCTACATATGACGGATCAAGCACAATCTATGCTCAGCCGATCATCGGTATGGAAGAGTACTACAACTCCATGAAGAGTGCAGACTCCCTCATCTTCGCTGCCGGAAAGGACAACACAGACTACTCTCTCTGGACAAAGGAAGAGCAGGATAAGTTCTGGGCAGACATGGACAAGGCAGGCGAGGCATTCGCACAGGAAATCATCGACTACGTCGTAGCAAGCTATGCTTCCTCTTACTCAGAGTCCTATCTCGGAGTTCCCGCTTCCGACGTCATGGCAAGCACAGCTCTCCAGGTCAAGCTCGGTATGTTCATGTGGGGATACAGCGGCTACTGGTTCGAGGGCGCCACAGCCATGGATTACTGGAAGGCAATTCTCGACAACTTCGGCGGTGACATCATGACAGCAACAGAAGTCGAGACAGCTGGTTCGACTATCTTCCAGTGCCTCGCTGCTGTTACAAACAATGCTTACTCATATGGTATTGCTGCAGGCGATGATGTTAAGTCCATCTCCGGTATCGAGAAGACAGGTAAGTACTCGATGACGGTACATATGTCAGCTTTCGACGCAACAAGTATCTACAACATGAGCTTTACAATCACACCTCTGCACTATTATGGTGACGAGTCCCTCTACAACGGTGTCGACTCATTCGGATTCCCGAAGGGAGACCTCTCCATCGTCAGAGCAAAGACAACCCAGCCTATCGGAGCCGGTCCGTATGTATTCGAAAGCTACAACAACGGTGTTGTCACACTCAAGGCAAATCCGTACTACTTCCTCGGCGAGCCGGAGATCGATACTCTCCTCTTCCAGGAGTCACAGGATTCCGACTATGTGCCCGGCATCATAACAGGTACATTCGATATCGCATCACCGTCTATCAGTGATGCTACCCTCATGGCCATCCAGGACGGCAACTCCAACGGAGAGATTGTCGGTGACACACTCACAACTTACCTTGTCGACTATCGTGGATACGGCTACATCGGTATCAACGCCAACCTCGTCAACGTCGGCGGAGTACCGGGAAGCGAAGAAAGCAAGAACCTCAGAAAGGGTATCATGACACTGCTCTCAGTCTACAGAGACACAGTCATCAACTCCTACTACGGCGACAAGGCTTCCGTCATCCAGTACCCGATCTCCAACACATCATGGGCTGCACCCCAGCCGACAGATGCCGGTTACCAGATTGCCTACTCCAAGGATGTCGACGGCAACGCCATCTACACATCCAGCATGAACGACCAGGAGAAGTACGATGCCGCTCTCAAGGCTGCAATCGGATTCCTCAAGGCTGCAGGCTACACATGGGATGAAGCATCCCAGAAGTTCACAGCAGCTCCTGCAGGCGCAAAGATGGTCTACGAAGCACTCATCCCGGGCCAGGGCGGACAGGATCACCCTGCATACGGTATTGCTGTAGGCGCTAGTGAAGCACTTGCAAAGATTGGTATCACACTCACGGTCAACGACTGTAACACAACAACATGGAACAACGCCCTCG
>CAVJJV010000137.1:0-4114 GCA_963650055.1 Comamonas kerstersii
AGGAGATCCTCATGAGTGTCGTCAACCCTGCAGACATCTGGAAGGAAACCGGACGTTATTACTCCATCGACAAGGAGATGGGACGTTTCCAGGACCGTAACGGCAGAGACATGGTTCTCGCCATGACGAACGAAGAGACTGTCACAGACTGTGCAAAAGGTGAAATCGACTCCTACAAGCGTCTTCCCGTTATGGTCTATCAGATTCAGACAAAATGGCGTGACGACCCCAGACCGAGGGCAGGTCTCATCAGGGTGAGGGAATTCACAATGAAGGATGCTTACTCCTTCCATGCAACCCAGGAATCCCTTGACGAAGCTTACGCCGACCAGTACAAGGCATATTTCCGTATCTATGCGCGCTGCGGTCTTCCTGCCATTGCAGTCGGAGCCGACACCGGTATGATGGGCGGCAAGATCAGCCATGAGTATATGTATCTCTCACCTATCGGAGAGGATACGATAATCACATGCTCCTGCTGCGGCTATACGGAAAACAGACAGGTTGCAAAATTTAAAAAGGAATACTTTACAGGAGACCTCAAACCGCTTGAGAAGGTTGCAACTCCTGAAAGCAGTACCATCGAAGATCTTGCGTCATACCTCAATATAGACCCCAGGATGACTGCAAAGGCAGTCTTCTATGTCGGAGCATTCATCAATGACAAGACGGGAGAAGAGGAAGACAAGCTTGTCACAGCCATCATCAGAGGAGACTATGAGGTTGAAGAGAGCAAGCTCAGCAATGCCGTCAAGGCTAATTCCCTGCGTCCTGCACACCCCGAAGAGATCGAGGAATATGGTATGGTTCCCGGCTTTGCCTCCCCCATCGGGGCAAAAAAGGGATTCATTCTCTGTGTCGATGACTCTGTCGCAGAGTCAAATAACCTGGCGGCAGGAGCCAACGAGAAGGGTTACCACTATCTCAACTCCAACTACGGCAGAGACTATGACGGCGCTCTCGTAAAAGACATCGCATCTGCAAGAGAGGGTTATAAGTGTCCTGTGTGCGGAGAGCCTCTCAAGTCAAGTAAGGGAATCGAGATTGGAAACATCTTCCAGCTCGGAACAAGATACTCAGCCGCACTCAACTGCACATATCAGGATGAGAACGGAAGCCAGAAGCCGGTACTCATGGGCTGTTACGGCATAGGAGTTGGAAGACTTCTTGCATGTCTTGCAGAAGAGTACAATGATGAGAACGGTCTCTTCCTGCCGATGACAGTCGCACCCTACCAGGTACACTTCGTCTCCCTTGTGAAGGATACGGCCGTTGCAGACGAAATCTACGCTTCTCTCGAGAAAGCAGGAATCGAGGTTCTATATGACGACAGGAAGGAGACTGCCGGCGTGAAGTTCGCAGATGCGGACCTTATCGGTATTCCAATCCGCATCACACTCGGCAACCGCTCCTACAAGGAAGGAAAGGTTGAAGTCAAATACCGCGCCAGCGGAGAAGAGACAAGTTATCTCATCTCTGACCTTGCAGACGAAATCAAGAAGGAAATTGCACGCGAAATCGAGAGAATCAACTCAAAGGTCGTCGACAGAGAGTGGAAGAGAAACTGATATAAGGACAATCTGATTCGGGAGAGGAGTCCATCCTCTCTCTTTTTTGTGAGACAACTATGGCTGGAAAAAACAAACTCAATTCTTCAGAATGGCTCATCGCCCTTGCTGTAACATACACTGTCATCACAGTCACGATGAATATATTCTGCATGAAGGCACTCTCCTTCGGCTCACCCGTCATCATCTGCGACGGAGGTCTTCTCATCAGCTGGGGAATCTTCCTCATAAGCAATGTCATAATCGAAGTATGGGGAGAAGAGGAAAGCCGGAAGATAATCAACATCGCAGCTGTGATTTCCTTCTTTGCCATGATTATCGGACGCCTCATTGTCTATATCCCGACACTGGATGAGTATGAGGCCCAGGCTGAGGCATTCGCAATGGTCTTTTCGAACGGTCCGAGAACAATCATCAGCAGCTCCATCGCCTTCTGGTGCGGTAACGTCATCAATGTCCATATAATTGCGAAGATGAAGGAGAGGGTGGAGAGAAGACACAGCGACAACGGACTGTGGTTCTTCTTCCGTGCCTCCTTCTCGACTCTGATCGGGCAGCTCATCGACAACGCCCTCTTCATGACACTAGCCTTCGCACCCATAGGACTCAGTATCTACGAGATGGCATGGAAGGACATAGTATCATCAGTGCTCTCGGGAACGCTGATCGAGCTTCTCGTCGAGTCGTCATTCGTCCCTTTAATCACAATACCGCTTACAAAACATATACAGGAAATTGTGAAAGGAGAGCAGAAATGAAGGTTCTGATCAGCGGTACAAGCAGGGGAATCGGGAGGGAAACAGCCGTCCTTTTTCTTGAAAGAGGAAATGAGGTTTACGGAATAGACACAGAAAAATCCACTATCGACAATTCCAACTACACCCACTACATCAGAGATGTCAGAGAGAGCAGCACCCTCCCCGACATTGATGATATAGAGATAGTCATCAACGCCGCAGGACGACAGAATTCGGAGGACGACATATCGGTAAACCTCAACGGGACGATAAACGTCACGGAGAAATACGGCGTCAGAAAAGGGATAAAAGCGGTATTGAACATTGCCTCCGCCTCGGCCCATACCGGTGCGGAGTTCCCCCTCTATGCTGCAGGCAAGGGAGGAATTCTTGCATACACAAGAAACGTTGCCTTGAGAATCAGCGCCTACGGGGCGACATGCAACTCCATCTCCCCGGGAGGCGTAATGACTCTGTCCAACAGCCCCGTCATCGAGAACAGAAAACTCTGGGAGCAGATCATGGAGGTCACCCCCTTGAAAAAATGGGCGACGGAAAGGGAGATAGCCGAGTGGATCTACTTCATAACAGTCGTCAACAAATCCATGAGCGGGGAGGATATTCTCATCGACAACGGAGAGACAAGACTCAACTCACACTTCGTCTGGCCGGATAAGGACTGAAGTGATGTATCTTGATGCAGATTAATTGAATACGGCACACACCATACCCGAAAGTATTTCTACGGCAATAGTTCCGTTTTACTGCCGTAAAAATAACAGTATACAGGAGCATGAAATGATTGATCCAAGATATTTTGAAGGCATAAATGATTTGAATTGTTTTACCAGATGTCAGGTATTGGAATCATTTTCGTGACGCCGGATATGAATTGAGTGATTCTTCCTTTTATAAGAGATTTGCATCAATGGTTAAGAACGGTGAATTAGCCCGTGTAGGTGACGGTCTGTACTGTCTTCCTGATACCAATGTTAAACCATATAATCACGAATACTCAGACTCAGCTGTCAAGTTGGCGTCTTTAATACAGGTACAATATCCTCTGGTGGACTTTTCTATCCTGGAATTGATTCAACTAAACGATTTTGTAAACCATCAACCTGCACACAATGTTTTATTCCTATCTGTGGAATCAGATGTGATGGATTTGTGTTCGAAACGCTCAAGGACCGCTACTTCGGAAAAGTATTCATTGCTCCGACACCGGAGATATATCACCGCTATTGGAGTGACAATATGATTATAATCACCAAGCTCACGACAGAAGCACCGAAAAGTACCGTAATCCCCTGGCACACCCGGTTGGAGAAGATGCTTGTTGACATAGTTGCAGACCAGTTACTGCAGGAGTCTCTCAGCTGGGGTGAATATCCTAAAATATACGAGGATGCTTTTTCCATGTATGTAATTGATGAGAGTTGTCTATTCCGCTATGCATCACGCAGAGCTGTTGACAAAAAAATAAGAAAACTGATTAGAGAGGAAACAAACATCACATTACGGACAAGGAAGTAAGATACATGCTTTTATACGAGAATTTCACTGAAGAACATATCAGAGAGCTCCAAAGAACAAGTCACCGTGACCCTGTACTTCTAGAATGTGCCGTATATGCTTTCGGACTGTTGGAGGCCCTTGTAAAGGTCGATATGCCCTTTATATTCAAAGGTGGCACCTGTCTTACGCTGCTTCTGGAACATCCCCGCCGATTATCCACTGATATCGATATTGTTACAGAACCTGGTACAGATCTGGATAGATATTCAGATTCAGCTTCGCAGATTTTTC
>CAVJJV010000138.1:0-634 GCA_963650055.1 Comamonas kerstersii
GAAGGATTCCTGACGCACTAATGAATGGCTATCTTGTTGAGTTCAAGGAATTGGAGACAACAAAGGTCGGACAGTTTACAAAGGAATTGGATAATGCCGCTTCAAAGGCCGATATTCTCTATCTCGACAGTCCTGTTGAAATGTTAGATGGTAGCAGGGGAAAAGAATCTCTATATGACGTAATAAACGGAAGAGTAAGAGAGTCAGAAAAGTATACTGGTAAAATCATTGTCACTTCTGTTCGAGGTGCGAATGCTACTGTATATCTTGTTAAAAATGGGACATTAGAAACTGTCCCACTCTCTAGGCTGAGGCTAGAGCCACAACCTAATACTAATATTAGTCGTCTTAACAATATTGTCAAGAATGAAGTGATAAGGGAACAAGACTCTGCTACACCACTCAAACAGACAATCGAAGGCACAACAAGACCCGAGAGAATCATATCCTCGTTCAAGTTCGATACTGACACAGGTAAGTATTATATCTCAGGCGGGGTCTATGACGAGATTGTAGAGGTTATGGACTCTTCCTTCCCGATAGAGAACGAAGAGACGAGGAAATCAGTCAGGCAGACAGCGACACTTGCTACAGCATTTCTCACGTCGCTATCAGAAGACACACAGGACGGACT
>CAVJJV010000138.1:644-7735 GCA_963650055.1 Comamonas kerstersii
GACTTGTCAGAAGGTCCCTTGTAGGTACAGGAGACAAGTTCCTTAATGGTGGTAACGAGAGGCTGTTGAGACTGTTCTTCAATATGAAAGAAGGAATGTTCAAGCATCAAGCTGAGTATCTGGCTAATTTCCTAGATAAACTTACTCCTGAAGCAGAAGACAAAGTAAGAAAACAGGACGGGGTATCAGCCGCCGAAAGTCAGATTGAGGAAGTCAGGAAGAGATACTACGGCACTGACAAATGGATGAAAGCTCCCAACGGCAGGGACACGAACCTTACAGAAAGACAATGGCTTCAGGTAAGGACAGAGAACTTCAAGAGGTGGTTCGGTGACTGGGAGCTGTTGTCTACCATCAAAGAGATATTCAATGCAGACCCTGTAGCAGAATTGACAGGTAATGAGTTTGCCAAAATTGAAGGCGAGAGCTTGGTGGATAGAGTTGTTAAGTATTATGACTCTATTGGCGGAGAAGTAAAAAGAGAGGGCTTAGGCTCAGTTATACTATCCAAAAAGAACGTTCAAAGTTCAGTTGCACATGGGATAGGAAGAAATAAAGCCATTGCTTTCAAGGCTGTTCCCGATGTCATTAAGAATGGGACAATAATAAGCAGGACGGAGAATTATAAAGGTAGAGGGTATACTTCTTATGTGATAGATGCTCCTATCCGTATCAGCGGTGAACGATATATCTGTGAAGTGGTTATAAAAGAAAGTAAGACTTCAAAGAACTTTTATCTTCATGAAGTCGAAAAAATCAGGCTTCAGCTCGACAATCAAGTACGGGCAAGTGAAGAAAATTCCGCTTCCCATAATGTCGAAACCAAAGCCTCTAAATTAATCATAGGCAAACTCTGGGATGAAGTCAACGGAAGAACTTCTCTTGTGGCCGATGAGAATGGAGAACCAAAGCCTGTATATCATGGTTCAAGGTCTCCACGGTTTAATATTTTCGACAGTTCTAATGGAGATGCATTTGCGGAAACGCCTGAGGGGTCAATATGGTTCACCGATAGTAAAGAGGTTGCACTATCATATAGCTCAAAGAGCGAAGAAGGGTTATATGAAGTGTTCTTGAACATAAGAAATCCGGAAAGTACTGATTGGGGCTTAAAACCTTGGACAGAGATAAATGAAGAAGGGCATGTAATCTATGATGTTAATGAATATGTAGACGAAGGGATGGTAGCTTATGGTGATACCATAGATGGATTTGTGATTGAAAATATTGCCGAGGATGACTTCAATGAGAATTCGTTTTCTACAGATTATGTTGTTTTCAATCCCAATCAGATTAAGTCAGCCACAGATAATACCGGCGACTTCAGCACACTTGATGATGACATCAGATATCAGGCTATGTCGCTCTCCGATGAACAGAGAAAATATGTAGAGCTGAAGAAGAACATTGTCCTCAATTACTCCGATGAGACTCAATATACGAATGTCTTTGTATACACTGAACATTACGAGAACTATGAGAACGGAACATACAGTAAACGGCAGAGGGCGGTTTATGAGAAGGAATTAAGAGCAGCGGAAGTGTTCGGCAATGCAGGCTTCAGCGTCTATGTCCTTCCAGAGAAGTTTATTCTTGCGGGGCAGGAGTATAAAGGAAGGATTCCTGACGCACTAATGAATGGCTATCTTGTTGAGTTCAAGGAATTGGAAACGACAAAGGTCGGACAATTTCAGAAGGAGTTAAGCAATGCAGCCAAGAAGGCAGACATTCTTTATCTTGACAGTCCTGTTGAAATGCTGGAAGGAAAAAAGAATAAGCAGACATTGAAGAATGTCATAAATGGTATAATCAAGAACAGCAATAACCAATATGAAGGCAAGATAATAGTAACATCCGTAAGGGGAGAAAATCCTACAACCTATACAACAAAGAATGGAGCTCTTGAAGAAGCCCCACTTACTAGGCTGAGGCTTGAGCCGCAACCTAATACTAATATTAGTCGTCTTAACAATATTGTCAAGAATGAAGTTATGAGGGAGCAGGACTCAGCTACACCACTCAGGCAGACTATCGAAGGCACAACAAAACCCGAGAGAATCACATCCTCATTCAAGTTCGATACCGACACCGGTAAGTATTATATCTCAGGCGGGGTCTATGACGAGATTGTAGAGGTTATGAACTCTTCCTTCCCGATAGAGAACTCAGAGTCCTGACTTCTCTACCGGAAGATATGCTTCTTGATCTACATCTCTGAAATTGAGAGAAGCTCCATGAGGTCATCCTTCGAGAGGGAGGAGAGCGAGAGATTATCAGAGGATACGATTTTGTCTGCAAGATTCTTCTTTGTCTCCTGTAGTTTCATTATCTTCTCCTCTATCGTATTCTCGGCTATCATTCTGAAGACCGTGACAGTCTTTGTCTGTCCGATTCTGTGTGCTCTGTCAGTAGCCTGGTCCTGGGCTGCCGTATTCCACCACGGATCGTAATGTATGACGATATCGGCTCCGGTGAGATTGAGGCCGGTTCCTCCTGCCTTGAGTGATATCAGAAAGAGGCTGGTCGTGTCGTTGTTGAATGCCTCGACAAGCTCCATTCTCTTCGTCTTTGTTGTCTCTCCTGTGATTTTGTAGTAGCTGATGCCCTTTGCATCGAGGTCCTTCTCAAGGAGCTCCAGCATGGAGGTGAACTGTGAAAACAGCAGAATCCTGTGGCCTCCGTCTATTGCGGAAAGAATCAGATCCATCACAGCCTCCCTCTTGGAGGAGGTACCGGTGTAGCCTTTGAAGACAAGTGACGGGTCGCAGCATATCTGTCGGATCTTCATGAGCTCGGCAAGTATCTGGATCTTCTCCTTGTCATAGTTCCTGCTTTTCTTAAGCATTCCCTTGGCCTTTGCCACTTCTGCTGTATAGAGCTTTAGCTGTTCTCCTCCTAGCGGGGTGATTCTCGTCTCGTCGATCTTCTCCGGAAGGTCCTTGAGTACATCTGTCTTGAGCCTTCTCAGGATAAACGGCCCTGTGAGCTTCTTGAGTCTCTCCAGTGCATCCTTGTCGCCGCTCTTCTCGATCGGATTCGATATCGTCTCCTTGAACTTCTCCTGGGAGAACATGAATCCCGGCATGAGATAGTTGAATATCGACCAGAGCTCCGAGAGCCTGTTCTCTATCGGGGTTCCCGTGAGTGCGATGCGGTGTGTGGAGGAGATGGCCCTTACTGCCTTTGCAGCAGCGGTATTGCTGTTCTTTATATACTGTGCTTCATCAATCACTTCGAGATTGAAGGAAATACCGCTGTAGTGGAGGATGTCTCGCTTCAGGAGATCGTAGGACGTGATGAGAATATCATAATCGTCTTTATTCTTTATGATCTCCTGTCTCTCCTTGGCCGTTCCGGCAACTGCGGCAGCATTGAGAGAAGGTGCGAATCTGTTTATTTCAGCCCTCCAGTTGTAGACAAGGGAGGCAGGCGTGATTATGAGGGCGTTTACGCTCTTTCCTTCGTCCTTCAGCGAGAGCATCAGCGATATCGCCTGGACTGTCTTTCCCAGTCCCATTTCGTCTGCAAGTATTCCGCCGAAGCCGTACTCGTAGAGGGTCTTGAGCCATCTGTAACCGTCACTCTGGTAGGGCCTCATGATATTCTCGAGAGAGGATGGTACGGCGTAGTCGGTTTTGTTTATGTCGTCGAAGTCTTCTATGAGTTTTCTGAACTTCGCGCCGCCTTCATAGGTGAATCCCTTCTGTTTTTTCAAGACCTCCTCGAGGTAGAGTGCCCTGTAGAGAGGAATGTTCGTCTTGCCGTCGACAAAGTCCTTCAGGCTGACTCCTGAAGCGGAGAAGAGGGTAGTGAGTGTGTCGAGATCGGCTCCCTTGAGGGAGATGAAATCTCCGTTTTCAAGGCGGTGGTATTTCTTCTTTTCCTTATATGACTCGAGAATTGCACTCAGCTCATCTACGGTGAAACCCTGGAGATCAATCTCCATGTCGAGTATCGAACTGTTGTTCTCGTCGATATCTATCGTGCCTGTAATTTTCGGCATCTTCCTTACATTGAGGCGTTTTATCGAGTCGGAGACGAAAACCTCCCCAAGCTGGGTGAGCATCTTGATTCCGGTACGGAGGAATTCGTATATGTCGTCCTCCCTGTTTCTGACAACCCAGTATCCATTTTCGGAGTAGTTATGGGGGAAGATATCTTCAAGAGCCTCATCCAGGTCATCGCCGAATGACTTCAGAAACGGAAGCTCGTTACGGACCCTGCCGTCATAGTAGCCGTATCTTG
Source organism: Comamonas kerstersii (assembly GCA_963650055.1). Taxonomy (GTDB): domain Bacteria; phylum Spirochaetota; class Spirochaetia; order Sphaerochaetales; family Sphaerochaetaceae; genus Ornithospirochaeta. Next base: position 4,890 of record CAVJJV010000138.1, read on the forward strand.
GGTATACCTGGTGCTCCTCACCCTTATAGAGAAATACTGTTCTGCATGTAATTTCATCTGCCGTCCCGTCGATGTAGAAACGGGGCTGAGGCTCTTCCGTGAGGAGGGAAGAGAGGCTCTCTCGAGTGTTGTCTTCGATTACGGCGCATTGTTTCAGATGCGGGAGAACCCTCATGTAGAAGTCGTCGAGAAGCGAGAGTCCGATAGTGAACGAGAAGTCGCCGTTTTCATCTGCGGCTGCGGAGAGCGGATATGCCGGCTCTATACGTGAAAGCTCCGCCCTGTTGAAGTAGCCGTCTCCGACCCAGTAGACATACTTTTCACTCTTCCATTGTCCTGTTATATGACCCGAGAGGGTGACTCCGACAATCCTGCCGTCTTCCTTCTTCTCCTCGATTTTTATCCGTACTTCCGGCTCTCCGTCCCTGAAGCCCTGGAGGTACTCCTTCCTGTACCTGACCCGGCATCCCTCCATTATGTTGTAGAATTCGTCAATGACCTCTGTGTAGGGGAGATCTTCATAAAGATATATATAGTCTTCGTCGTCTTTTCTGTTGAATATATAGCAGTAGTTGCCTGTGGCTTCTATCAGCTTCATGACCTTCTCTGCCCGCTCTGTGAGTAAGGCCGTTTTGAAATTCACCCTGTTTCCGCCACCGAGCTCGTATTTATTCTTTTCCTTGCATTTGTCGTACAGGTCGTCTATGTCTTTGACAAGATACTCTCTTCTGTCGCCGGGTTTTATATAGAGCCTGAGGTTCTTATCATCCAGCACCGGAAGGATATCGATTTTATCTTGGTTGTCTTCTATGCTTCTGAAGTCGACGGGAGGCTTTCTGAATCCGCTTATGAATTCATATGCGTCATTGTCCGTATAGTCTATGATATCCCTGTTCTTCTCAAGGTAGGAGATGAAATCGAGTAGGGCCGCGGTCTTATGAGTGCAGATTTCGATGATTCCGTCGCTGTCACGGAATGTGTTGGAGCATGTTTCCGAGAGTGTACTATGGATATATGAATATCTTGCATCCTCACAGGTGAGTTTCTTTATTCCGTCATGGGAGAGGATGATATCAACCTGTGCCGTCGAGTAGTAGCTCTCGTTTACTTTTGCTCTGTAATGGAGGACCCTCTCTCCGTCTTTATCATTTTCCTCCTCGATTTCCCTCGAGTATATCCCATTCTGCTTCTTTGCTATGAACTCTGCTTTTTTGAGGCTGGAGAGAGACGGACGGTAGACATCAAGCGATGTGCCGAAGGAGAGGTAATGCGGCTCCCCGTCGTCATGGAAGACAAGCTTTCCGAACTCCTTTTGGGGCTGTACGTTCTTCTCGAGTTCCTTCGAGTTTTTTATATCCAGTCCGCTGCTCTCTATCTTATAGAGGAGAGCGGCTATGTGCTTGCAGTAGACTTTCGTGCTGTGATAGGCACAGCTGCAGTATACATTTTCAAGAATGCCGTCCTTTATTGTTACGGATGAGCGGAACTTGTTCGAGCCGTCGGTTACGCGGCAGCAGTATGTTCCGTTATCTTTTTTGAATTCATATTCCTTGACGCATTTTCTGTCAAATAAATCTTTTCCCCTTTTGAGGAGTGTATAGGTAAACAGTTTGTTCCAGTCCGACATGCCTTATATCGTACATGTTGAGGCCCTGTTATTCCATAGCCTAATGAACTATCTTGTCCCACTCGAAGCCGCTGAAGACATCTTTTCCTGTGTATCTCTTTACTTCTGTCTTTCCTTCCATATAGTCACATACGGCCCATGCCATGGCCTCCTGTTCGAATTCCCCGGGGTATGTGACGATTTGGGATATGAAGGAGCAGTGTTCCTTTATGTAGTCGACGATTTCAGTGTATCTCACAAGGCCGCCTGTGAGGATTACGGCATCAACTCGCCCGGAGAGCACCGCAGCCATCTCCCCGATCGCCTTCGCCGTCTGATAGAGCATCGCCTCCCAGATGAGAGTGGCTTTTCTGTCCCCGCTTCTCATCATCTCGTAGACCTTTTTTGTGTCGGATGTTCCGAAGTGTGAAACAAACCCGCCCGAGCGCGAGCAGAGCGCCTTTACCTCCTCGAGTGTATGTCCCTTCTCGAGGTACCTTACAACACCGAGTACGGGAATGGAGCCTATGCGGGTCGGGGTGAACGGTCCGTCTCCCCCTGCGCCTTCGGTTGAGTCTATCATCCTTCCTCCCCTGTGGGCGCCGACTGTGATTCCTCCGTCGATGTGGGCGACGATGAAGGAACACTTTTCAAGAGGTTTTCCTATTTTTTCTGCGTGGTACGCCGCTGCAGCCTTCTGGTTGAGTGCATGGGACTGTGGACGGCGGTAGAGACCGCTGACGCCTGTGATGCGTGCCCTGTCGTCAAGTTCGTCCATATTGGTTGGGTTGATTGTGTATGCAGGCTTACCGTACTCGAGGGAGAACTCCCATGCCTCCATTACACCGAGCTTTGCCGCGTGGTCTGTTCCGGCAACTTCATTCACAGTATCTCTGTAGAGATTCTCATCTATTACTGTGAGTCCTCCAGTCTGCGAGTGTGCAGATCCTCCGCGCCCGACAATCACGTCAATGTCGGAGAGTGTGATATTGTGTCTCGAGAGAATATCGAGGGTGACCTTCTTTCTGAAGGGAAGCTGGTCATTGGTTGAAGCAAAGGAGAGAAGAAGCGGGGCGTCATGGAAGACGGACTCGGTGAATATCGGGGTACGCCCGTCAAAGATGCTTATCTTCGTCGAAGTCGAGCCGGGGTTGATTACAAGGATTTTCATGGCTTGATTCTTACACACTCGGGGAGACTACTCAAGTGAGGGATTAAGCAATATAATCCACTCCATGAT
>CAVJJV010000139.1:0-10049 GCA_963650055.1 Comamonas kerstersii
ATGAGATCATCGCTTCATTAAGCTAACTTGCGTATATTTCTTACAAAGATTGGGTGATATCGTTAGGTAAGTTCACCCTCGAAGATGTTTCAATATGCTCCGGTCTTCCTCTTTCCAAAGTCAAAGAGCTTGCCGGTTGAAATATATAATGTGACCTGGATTTCCCCTGGAGTACGAGATGTTTGAAAGCTGGGGTTACCTCTTCTTCTATGGAGGTGCCCTCATAACTTCGATTTTCTACATCCGGCAGATTATCCGAAAAGATTGAAGCTATGTCAGATATTTTCGCATATACATATTGCGGATGCAGAAACATTTTCGATGTACTCAGACCAAGTTCGCCCCTACCATTCCTGATAGTGTCATCGTATTCGGACATTGCCGATTACTTCAATAACATCCGATGAATCTTCATCCTCTCTTTGCCTCTTCTATATCGACACTATGTGGCTGAAGTTTGCCACTTCGGATGAAGAAGTGTGGGTTGGACAGCAGGATGGGTGGCGAGTTGAGAGTTTGAAAAACTGCAACAAAACGCAACAAAATTTGTTTACAAACATATTTTTAGAGATTACTATTACAAAAGAAGGCAGGAAGCCTTGAAAAACAAAAGAGATTCGGAGGTTCCTATATGGATTACGCTGCAATTAAGAAAGCTGCTGAAAGCTACGGCCCGGCAATGACTAAGTTCCTCAGAGATATGATTGCCATTCCTTCTGAGAGCTCGGAAGAGAAGGGTGTTGTATACCGCATTAAAGAAGAGATGGAGAAGCTCGGCTACGACAAGGTCGAAATCGACAAGCTCGGCAATATCATCGGATGGATGGGTGACGGAGACAAGATCATCGCCATCGACAGCCACATCGACACAGTAGGTATCGGAAACATCAAGAACTGGACGGATGATCCATACAAGGGCTGGGAGAACGAGACTCAGATCTACGGCCGCGGCGGCTCGGACCAGGAAGGCGGCATGGCTTCTGCTACATACGGCACAAAGATCATGAAGGACCTTGGACTCATCCCCGAAGGATATAAAATCATGGTTGTCGGATCGGTGCAGGAAGAAGACTGTGACGGTATGTGCTGGCAGAGTATCGTAAACGAATACTTCAACGGACCTGAGGATGCTGCATCCAGGATTGCATTCGTCATCTCCACTGAGCCTACCGACGGCGGTATCTACCGCGGACACAGAGGAAGAATGGAGATCAGAGTCGATATGAGAGGTATCTCATGCCACGGTTCGGCTCCCGAGAGAGGCGACAACGCTATCCACAAGATGGCTGAAGTCATCCTCAATGTCAGAGACCTCAACGAGAACAAGAAGGATAATCCCGAGATTGCAGGACTCGAGAAGATGCTCGACCCGAAGTGGAACCCCGAGCACTATGAAGATGCACGCTTCCTCGGCCGCGGAACATGTACAACAAGCCAGATCTTCTACACATCTCCTTCACGCTGTGCAGTTGCAGACAGCTGCTCGATTTCAATCGACAGAAGAATGACAGCAGGTGAGACATACAAGTCATGTCTCAAGGAAATCGAGGATCTTCCTGCATGTAGGAAGTATGCCAAGGACGTCAAGGTCTCCATGTATATGTATGACCGTCCGGCATGGACAGGACACGTATACGAGACAGAGTGTTTCTTCCCGACATGGATCAACAAGGAGACTGCTCCTCACGTAAAGGCACTTGTGGAGGCTCACAAGGCACTCTGGGGCGACGAGAGAATCTGGGCTGACGACAAGGCAAAGGCTACAAGAGTCGGAAGACCTCTCTGCGACAAGTGGACATTCTCCACAAACGGTGTTTCCATCCAGGGTAGATACGGTATCCCGTGTGTAGGATTCGGACCCGGTGCAGAGAGCCAGGCTCATGCTCCCAACGAAATCACATGGAAGCACGACCTTGTCGTATGTGCAGCTCTCTATGCGGCTGTTCCTATGCTCTACAAGCCTGAAGAGGGTGACGGCAATGCTACCTCCTTCAGACAGGAACTCACAGGAAACAAGATTAAATAACTTGTATATCACTACAGAGAACAGGGAAGGCTTATGCTTTCCCTTCCTCATTTTATGAGGGAATATGAATCCATTCGACTTACTTAAGATCCAGAAGGCATGGGGTACTTTCTCTTCCGAGCACCCGAAGTTCACCCAGTTCATCCAGTATGTTTGCACCCATCCGATAGAGGAGGGGGATGTCATATCGGTTGCGATAGAGAAGAACGGTGAGAAGGGGAAGATATCATCAAACATGAAGGTGACGGAGAAGGACCTCGAGCTCATATCGATTCTCCAGAGCATGGGAAAGGGAAAGAGTTGACAGAAAGCTCTTCTCTTCTTATTTTCCATAAATGGAGAAAAAAGATGAGAGATGAGAATATGCTCGGGACCGCACCGATAGGAAAGACTCTTTTAAAGCTTGCCGTCCCGACCGTTTTGGCCCAGATAATCAACATGCTCTACAATGTGGTGGACAGAGTATACATAGGCCACATGAGAGATAACGGCCCCTTAGCCCTTACGGGTGTCGGAGTATGTCTCCCCCTTATAATGTTCATTACAGCCTTCTCTGCATTCGTCGCCACCGGAAGTGCTCCGCGCTCATCCATATTCATGGGTAACGGAGAGAAGGATAAGGCGGAGAGGCTTCTCGGCGGGAGCTTCACACTCCAGATCGGGATATCAATTGTACTGACACTTGTACTTTACTTCACATCCGAGCCTCTTCTACTTGCATTCGGTGCAAGTGAGAACACCATTACCTATGCAGTGAGCTACATGCATATATACTCTCTCGGAACAGTCTTCGTGGAGCTTACACTGGGTCTCAACGCATTCATAACGGCAGAGGGCAGGACTACGGTGAGTATGCTTGTTGTCCTCACCGGTGCCGTATTGAACATAATACTCGACCCTGTATTCATCTACCTTTTCGATATGGGGGTGGCGGGAGCTGCCTGGGCGACAATCATCAGCCAGGGGGTGAGTGCGCTTCTCTGTATTCTCTATCTTACGGGAAAGAAGACAACACTCAGGCTCAGGCGGAAGAATCTCTTTGCTCCTTTCTCCCTCATCCTTCCCTCATTCGCACTCGGGCTTGCGTCCTTTGTAATGCAGTCGACGGAGAGCCTTATATCGATATGCTTCAACTCCTCTCTCCTTAAATACGGAGGAGACGCCGCCGTCGGCGCCATGACGATATGCTCCTCCATCATGCAGATGGCCCTCCTTCCGATGCAGGGAATAGCACAGGGGAGTCAGCCCCTTACAAGCTACAACTACGGAATGGGTAATATGGAGAGGGTGAAGAAGTGTTTCAAAACACTTCTCGTTGTCTCTCTTACATACTCCATGGCGGTGTGGGCGCTCCTGGAGCTCTTTCCCTCTCTCTTTGCCTCAATCTACACTTCAGAGACATCCCTTATCGAATACGCAGTACCATATATGAGAATATACCTCTCAATGCTCTGCATCATGGGTATTCTGATATCGTGCCAGATGACATTCGTCTCGATAGGATCGGCGCTCTCGAGTGTGAGTATAGCGCTGGTACGTAAGATAGTCCTTCTCATCCCTCTTATCTACATACTCCCTCATGTATTCTCCTCCGACCCCGTGAAGGCCGTATTCCTCTCCGAGCCCATAGCGGACTTCCTGGCAATCACATTCACGCTTATTGTCTTCTCAAGAGCTTTCCCCACCGCATTGAAGAAGAGAAAAATAGTATAAAACACATCTCTCCCGTGTTAGACTACATCTATCCCGGGAGGTGAATATGCTCGAGTCTTTCAGTGTTGATAACTACAGAAGTATAGAGAGTACCGTGCTCTCTCTTACATACGGAAAGAAGAGAGGAAGGAGAGACTACTCCTCTCTCGACTACCTTCCGTACATAGAGAACGGGAAGGTGAGGCTTGTCCCGATTCTTGTAATCTACGGAGCCAACAGCTCAGGTAAATCCACATTCCTCTCGGCCCTCAGGACCCTGAGGGAAATTGTAGTGAACGGACATGACGGGAAGTATTATCATCCCGACAGATACAACAGGGAAGAGAGGGTGACTACATTCTCCATCTCTTTCCTGATTGAAGAGGAAAGATGGAAATATACATTGCGCTATGACACAGAGGGAATACGGGAGGAAACCATAGAGAAAGATGGAGACACAATATTCTCAGGCCTCCCGGACGGCAAGACTGCTCTCACCATGGATGAGGGAAGGAAAATAAGGAGGGAGATAGAGAGTATTCTCTTCTTCGACCCCTTTTCGTATACGCTTCCTGATTCCTTCTCCCTCTATGTCAAACGCTCGAATAAGACAAGAAAAGAGTGCCTCGGTGATGTTGTTTCCATCGTAAGAAAGCTGGACCTCCGGGTCGACAACATAGTCGACGGGGAGGAGTGGAAGACGGAGCACCGGGGCGGAAAGCTCTTTTCCCTCACGGACGAGAGCGAGGGGACACAGAGACTTTTCTCCCTTGTCTCCGTTATGCTCGCCTCCCTTTCTACGGGCTCTCTTCTTCTCATTGACGAGATAGATGTCTCCCTCCATCCGATGGTTCTGAGAGCCGTTGTCTCGCTCTTTTCAGATAAGCGCTACAACAAACTGGGCGCCCAGCTCATATGCTCATCGCACAACACGGATCTCATGGACGCCCGGTACCTCGGAAACGACGAGATAGCGGTCTTTGAAAAGACCATGAAAAGGGGAAGTGTGATAGAGCGTCTTTCAGAGATAGAGCCGTCCCCGGGGCTTAAGTCGAGGCGCTCCCTGTACCTCTCCGGCGCCTATTCGGGAATACCTTTTCCCTACGTGTAAGAGAATGAAGAGTAAGAAGACGGTAATAATCATAATAGTCGAGGGACAGAGCGAGATCGCGTACTTCAACGAGCTCAACCGCTTCTTCAGAGAGGAGAGCGTCAATGCTGTATTCTATCCCGTGAAGGCGGTAAACGGCCTCTACAAAGAAGTGAAGAAAACATACAGAAGAGTAAAGAGGGAGCAGAGTAATAGCCGCATAGAGATTCTCGTCGACAGGGATATCTACATCAGGAGTCCTCTTGAGTCATCGTCCTACCTGTTGCGTGAGAAGGACGGGCTCCCGTACTTCCGCTTCTCCTATATGAACCATGAGGATTTTCTCATCCTCCACCAAACGAGGAGGAGGGCGGAGCGCTGGAACAGCATAATGAAGGATGCGGGGCACGACATAATCCCCCTTACGGCAAAAGAGTACATGGCCGAAATATACTCAAGCCGTATCTGGGGAGGCGTACACTATAAAAAGGGTGAGGTACCCTTCAGGATGAGCTGGGAGAGGATCGAGAATCTCATATCGAACGACAGGGAGAGCTCCATATTCCTCCACAGCGATATAACGGACGTACTTCTTGAGGTAATTCCCCCCGATAAGCTATCATCAAAGTATGGAAAAGACAGTTAAAAGACTCGTTTTGGATAAAATCAAGGAATACGACTCCATAGTGATAGGTCGCCACATAAGGCCGGACGGAGATGCCGTCGGGTCATCCAAGGGCCTCAAGCGCATCATCGAGCTCACCTTCCCGGAGAAGAAGGTATATCTCTCCAACTCTGATACCTCCGACTACCTCTCGTTCCTCGGGCCGGAAGGGGACCCGATCGATGAGGATACAATAGAGAAGTCCCTTGCAATCATCCTCGATACCGCTACAAATGACAGGATAAGCGACAAGCGTCTCCTGAAGGCCTCTCTTCTTATCAAGATAGACCATCACATAAAATGCGAAGAGTTCAATGGGATAGAGTGGATAGAGGACACCCGCTCCTCCGTCTCGGAGATGATAGCCGACTTCTATGAGACCTTCCGTGGCGAACTCAAACTCGATAGAGAAGGAGCTGAATCTATCTACACGGGTATAGTCACCGACTCGGGGCGTTTTCTGTACTCCTCTTCGTCCCCCGAGACTCTTCGCCTGGCCTCAGTAATGCTCTCCTTCGGCTTCTCCCTGGAAAACCTCGAGTCCCACCTCGAACTCAGGGACTACAGCTTCTACCGCTACCGCACAGCCCTCTTCGAGAGAATAGAGATGACTCCATCGGGACTCTTATGGGTATATGTCGACGAAGAGTTCCAGAAGAAATGGAAGCTCTCGAGAGAGGACGCAAGCGACTCTGTCTCCTTCCTCTCGGGAGTCAAGGGCTCTATATGCTGGATGGCCTTCATCGGCAACGGAGACGGTACGATAAGAGTGAGGCTGCGCTCGAGATTCATGAGAGTGAACGAAATAGCATCAGCCTATCACGGCGGCGGCCACGATAGAGCAAGCGGAGCAACATGTTACTCCAGGAAAGAGATGATGAGCCTCATCCGCGATGCCGATAAAGCCGTAGAAAAATATAAAGAGACTCATACAGACTGGATTTAGAGTCTCTTTCAGACAAAATGAGTGTTGCAAAATAACAACGTGCGGGCTATACTCGTAAACAGTAGGAACGATAATAAATGGGGAATAGGTTCGTTAACTCTAATAGGTACATAAAGTTACATAGGGGGGGGGTACCCTTCTCCAGATAAGAGAAAGTTAAATCCATCATACATACATAAGAGAGTATTACTGCTTGCTCTCCTTTTCACTCTCCTTTCAGGACTCTCTGCTTCCTCCATCAGGTGGAGCTGGAACAATACAGATGAGAACATCAACTACTACCGCTTCCAGCTTGGCGGAGAGAGCGACAGTAACTGGAGAGTCGTAGACAAAGACACAACATCAGTCACCCTCGATTCCGATTCACCCGTAATCGACTTCTATCTCCAGGCATCATACGACGGCAGAATCTGGTCACCGTCCACAATAGGAACATACTTTCCGAATGACATCGGCTTCGTCACCCTCAAATGGAAAAATGAAAGTAGTTACAACTATTTCCGCTGGCAGAGGGAGAGCGAGAGAGAAGAGGGATGGAGTGTAACAGACGGTGAAACGGAGAGTGTTACACTTCCTTACCACCCCGGCCTCAACACATATTACATCCAGTCTTCCTGGGACGGAGAGCTCTGGTCGGAGAGTGCAGCAGTAACATACACCTATGAGAAAGAGGCGATAGACACAAATCTCTCCCTCCGCCTCAACGCAGCCCCCTACTCAAGTGCAGTCTACTTCTTCTACAACGGCCACTACATAGACAAGGCAAGAACACTCATGGGGACAATCTATGGTGTCTCGACAGGCATAGAGCTTGACTGGACACCGTTCTCTTTCCTCCGTATCTACCCCGAGTTCGGATACGCATACGAGATGAAGATACAGACGGTAATCCCGAAACAGCAGGATATGCAGTACATAAAGGCAGGCGGAGGAATAGACTATCTTCTCTCCCTCTCCGATAAGAGAGATATCTACATCGGTGCTTTCGGCGGCGTAATGTGGCATATAAACAACAATAAGTACAACACTTCGCCTTACTTCGGCTCCCGCCTCGGTCTTGATGTCTCAATCATTGAACATTTAACCCTTGGTGCATTTACAAGAGTAACAGCATCCTTCCTCACAGTTGAGGACGATACACTCTACAGCTCGATGACTCTCCTTGTTGACCCGGTGAGTCTGACACTCTCGTGGGACTTCTGATAAGGGAAAAAGATGAAGAGAAAGATAGTACTTACTTCAATCATTCTTATTCTTCTCACTCTCTTCTCCTCGTGTAACCTTACCCCGATGGAGGAAGGGAGAAGTGTGAATGAATACATCTTCCCTTATATAAACTTCACCCTCAGTGATGACGGAAGCTACTACTCGGCGTCCATACTTGAAGATGCAGCGGTGGCAAGTGTATATATACCGTCCTACGTTGATGACTTTGCCCGTTCCATTCCCGTCAGATTCTTCAACGGCTTCGAGGGGGAAGGGGATGCGAAGGCCCTGAAATCCATCACCTTCGCTTCCTCTCTGACATCGTTCTCCTCAGATCTCTTCATCTATGCCGAAAATCTCGAGTCATTCAGTATTGAGGAGATAGACTCGTCCAGCACTTACTACAGTGACCTTGCAGTGATAGAGAAACCGGGGTACGAGTTCGACGGCTGGTACATAAAGGGAACCCAGATAAAACGCCGTCCCGAGAGTGAGATAATCCCGGGCTACACGATACTTGAGCCCAGGTGGAAGGAACACAGCCTCATACATGTTGATAGTGAGGCCGCAACATGCACCAAGCCCGGTATGGAGGAGCATTACTACTGTAATAGCTGCAATAGGTATTACAGAGATGAGAGTGCCCTCATAGAGGTTACGAAAGAAGAGCTTGTAATAGCTCCGGCCCATAAGCTCGAGCACTTCGAAAATACTCCAGCTACCTGTACGGAAAAAGGAAACATCGAATACTACAGATGTACGGTATGCTCCCGCCTCTTTACAGATAGCAGGGCAGAGAACGAAATCATGAGCGCGGAGACTGAGGCGCTCGGGCACAGTACATACTTCGTTCCCGAGGAAAAGAAGACCTGCACAGAGGATGGAGTAAAGGAACACTACAAGTGCTACCGCTGCGGATCTCTATTTACCGATAAAGAAGGAAAAGAGAGTACAACTCTTTCCTCTCTCATAATAAAAGCCACAGGACACAACTGGGAGAGAAAGCAGTACTCCGAGACCAATACATGTACCTGGGACGAGTGTGCAGAGTGCCATGAGACAAGAAATGCAGCAGGTCACAGCTGGGACGATGGTGTTGTAGAGAAGGAGCCGACAGAAGAAGAGTACGGAGTAATGCTCTTTATGTGTACTCTCTGTAAGCACACCCAGAGAGAGGACATAGCACCGCTTGACAGCACTTCCCATACCCATTCCTGGGTTGATTCGGATCCTGTTCTTCCGGGTTGTATTACCCGCGGCTGGACGACAAGAACATGCACCGGGTGCGGTGTTACATACAACTATAAGTACGAGAACGCTCTCGGCCACAGTATGACAGAAATGAAAGCTGTGAAGCCTACATGTACACTGGACGGCAACATAAAGTATTACATCTGCTCGAAGTGTCCTGAAGGCGGCAATCTCTACCTCGATATAAACGGCATCAACAGTACCGACGAGAAGAAGATACATGAGGGAATGGAAGCTTACGGCCACGACTGGATTGACGCCTGGATTAGTAATGAGAGCGGCCACTGGCACGAATGCTCAAGATGCGGAGAGAAGAAGGACGAGGCCGGACATGACTGCAGAGAGGAAGTCATAAAGAAAGATTACCTCAAAGCTGACGCAACATGCGAGAAGAAGGCCGTCTACTACTACAGCTGCGAGTGCGGATGGAAGGGAACGGAGACATTCGAATACGGAGAGCCTCTCGAGCACATTAAGGTTGAGCACCCCGAAGAGCTTTCAACCTGCGAGACGCAGGGGCATAAGCTCTACTATACATGCTCCAACTCCTGCTGTACGGGAAGGTATTACTACGACGATACATTCGCGTCGTATACATTCGACGAGAAGGAATTTCTTCTCCCCTATGCCCATGTCTTTAATAACAAAAAGTACGAGACGACGGATACGACACATACTGCCGTCTGCGATATCTGCCACAAGAAAGTCGAGACGACAAAGGGAAACCACATAAAAGAATGGCACCACGACTACTATGAGCATTGGTGGAAATGTAAAGTCTGCGGATACGAGTCGGAGAAGGAGAGCCATACTCTGACAGGAGAAGTCGGAAAGAGGCGCTGTGAAACATGCGGTTACTCGGAGACGGAGTCCCAGAGCGGCTCCGACTGCGGCTTTGAGATCATATACATCGACAGGGAGCCGAGTGGTTACCTCACGGCAGAGAGAGACGGCACACTCTGGACTTTCAGCCTTATAAGCACAAACGACAAGTATGCCGAGCCTGAAGCCTACATATGGTATGTGGACGGGAAGCCCGTTGACGGAAGCGGTAGCACATATACTCTCACGGCCCCGAAGAGGCGCTCGTACAGCGTTATGTGCGTATTTACTGCCAACGGGTATTATGCAAGTTCGACTTTGATGATTGAAGGAGGGAACAACAATGAATGAT
>CAVJJV010000140.1:0-11148 GCA_963650055.1 Comamonas kerstersii
GTCACTGCCATAAGTAGTTCCTCCTTTTATGGTATTGAACTGACAGTAACATGAGCAGGAGAACTGGGTAATGTGTATAATCTGTAAACAAAAACACGAAAAGGACGTGTCTGAGACGGATCTGAGGCCGGTTGAATAGCAGTTTTGGATACATGACCTTCCGAGTCAATCTCATATATACTATGGATTTAACAATAATATGAGTTGGAGGGTTACGACCTGTGTATAATCTGTAGAAATCCTCGTAATTTACGTCTATCCGGATGCACCGTATCAATCATATTCGAACAATCCTATAAGGCAATCGAGCATGCTTGAGCTTCTGACTTCGGCTGTCATGTGATGTACTCACTGAAATAACTCCTCGTCTTTATAGAGGAACGTGGTTCCGGACTTATTATCTATTTGCCGAGTCCCTCTCTGACCTTTTCGATTATGGTGAGATCTGCAGGAAGCCAGTCTACGGAGAGAAGAGAATCCCTGTCGAGCCACTTTGCATTCTCGTGCTCGAGGAGAACTAGACTGCCTTCAACGACAGAGCACCAGTAGCACTCCATCGAGAGATGGAATGAAGGGTAGTCGTATTCTATGGTATCAATATACTCGCCTGTCTCTATTGTAGTGTCGAGTTCCTCCTTTATTTCCCGCTTGAGGGCACTCCTCCCGTCTTCACCTTCCTCTATTTTTCCTCCGGGGAACTCCCACATATCCTTGAATTCCCCGTACCCGCGTTCCGTTGCAAAGACCATGTCATTCTTTCTGATTACGGCTGCAGCAACTCTGACTGTCTTCATATTCTCTTTCCTTCTTCTTCAACCGGACTCTCAAGATATCTGAAAAGATCGTCCCTGACACTGTTATGCATCTTCATTCTGACCTTGGCAATATCTCTCAAGACTCCGTTGTTGTCTTTTTTTCTGTCTGCTTTGATATCTGTAATATCGAAGAGGCCCATGTAGTAGAAGCTCGATTCCGCATCGCTCTTCTTCACGAGGAGGTGCTTGAATGGTGCACTCTCGACGTCCCTGACGTATGAGCTTCCCGGGCCCTTTCCTATCTGGGAATCCCAGAGGAAGACACTCTGGTCCTCGAACCTGTCGGAGTAATCGGGCTTACCGGCGAGGTATTGAAAGCCGTTATCCGTATTCAATCCCTTGTGGTATGTGACAAAGAGGAAACAGTCGTCTCCTGTTCTGTACTTACCGTACATCGTCGAGGATGTGTCCTGTCCTGCATCCATGAGGAATGCGACGTCTCTTCTTGTGTACTTTTCATAAAGTATGAATTTTGATCCGGCGTCTCCCTTATGGTAGTATCTCTCTCTGTAGCGTGCTTTCCCGAGTGCGATTATATCTTCAAACTGCCGTCTGTATTCCTCGTTCTTTCTTATCTCGCTGTAGAGGTCTCCCCGTTCTATCGTATACTCTCCTCTCCTGAGGATGTTTATAAGGCTGTACTTCCTTCTCTCTCCCTCGTTGATGACGAAGCATCCCTCGAGAACCTTCACCGCTCCTGTTATCGTGGAGTCCGGGACCGGGATGGAGTAGTCTTCCTCGAGTCTTTTCCTTATATCTTCATATGTAAGGGCCGGAGAAGAGAGAAGCATCGAGATTATCTCGAGTTCGTACGGCCTTACTCCCGAGAGAATCGTCTTCGAGAGGTACTCGAGGACGAGAACCCGGTTTTCGGAAAGGGGAACAGTGGAGGCGGGGTCAACCTTCTCCATGAAGTTCTGGTAGCTTTTGTATTCCCTGATGATGAGAAGGGGATCGACTTCATTGTGGTTGTAGAAGTCACAGAGATACGGTCTTCTTCCAAGTTTTTCAAAGAGTGTAGTGTAGCTTTCCCTGATTATTCTCCTGATGCCGTTCATTCTGTTGATTGACTCGAAGATTCTCTCCCTTGCGATTCTGTCGAAGTGTATTGTGGAGGAGCCGGGGATGGTGCTGTTGCCGCTGAGAACGTATTTCGTGAGGGTGTCCCTGTTGTATGACCTGTCACCCGAGAGGGCTACGGGAATCATGAAGTTGTTGTCATAGTTGCCTATGAAGTCGAGTACGACGACGTAATCCTTGCCTCTGGCCTTTCTCAGCCCGCGTCCCAGCTGCTGGATGAATACTATCGGCGACTGGGTGGGTCTCAGCATTATGACCTGGTTGACCTCCACTATGTCGACTCCTTCGTTGAGGATCTCCACAGAGAAGATGTAGTCGAGTGCGTCTTCCCGCTCTTCTCCTCCAAGTCTCTCGAAGGCTTCACTTCTTTTCTCGGCAGAGCTGTCACCGTTGAGGGCGATTGTTCTGTAGCCTCTCCTGTTGAACTCCCCGGAAAGCAGAATCGATTCCTTTATACTCGAGCAGAAGACAAGGCCTCTGACTCTGTCTCCGCTCCAGCCGAAATACTCTGCCTTTTCGATTATTCTTTCGACACGTTCGGATGAGACGAGCCTTGCGAAATCGGAAGCCTTGAGGTTCTTCCTGTCAGAGTCCAGAGTTATGTCGCTTATTCCGAAGTAGTGGAAGGGACAGAGAAGATTCTCCTCCATGGCCTCCTTGAGCCTTATCTCGTAGGCGATCTGATAATTGAAGATCTCATATATGTTCCTTCCCTCTATGTTGTCGTCCCTCTTGTCGGGGGTGGCCGTCATCCCGAGCCATAATTTGGGCTTGAAGTAATCGAGGATCTTCTTATAGCTTGATGCTGCAGAGTGATGGGCCTCGTCGAGGATTATGCACTCAAAGTAATCTGGAGGAAAGGAGGTGAGTACACTGTTCTGTGAGAGGGTCTGTACAAGACCGAAGATGTAGTCGCTCTCCTTTTCCTTCTTCCCCGATCCGATGATGCCGTAACTACGGGATGAGCCGAGTACATTCTCGTAGGAAGCCTTTGTCTGTTCTGCTAGCTGTGTCCTGTGAACAAGGAAGAGAACATGCCTGTACCCCAGTTCCCTCATTGCAAATGCCGAGGCATATGTCTTTCCTGTTCCAGTGGCAGAAATAAGTAGGGCTCTGTCTTCGCCGCTTTCTATGATTCTTCTGAGGTTGGTTATGAACCCCGTCTGCATCGAGTTCGGGGAGAGTGTATACTTCTCGATGGATACCGGTCTTTCTCGGAGGGCGAGTGCCATCTGGCGGCGTCTTATCTCATATTTTTCGCGGTATTCGTCCTTTATCGAGGAGTATGAAGAGGTATAGGGAGATGACCACAGCTCTTCAGCCTCACTGAGGATGGAGGATGCCAGCTCCCCGTTTTCTGTCGAGATTATCTTTGTATTCCATTCCCTGTTAACCGTAAGAGCCTTTAGTGTTAGATTGGACGAGCCGACGATTATCCTGTAGATTCCGTTCTTTCTGAAGATGTATCCCTTTGTATGGAAGCCTGATGATTCACTGCTTCTGAACATCCTCAATTCAACGGAGGGAAGGGAGTCGAGTCTATCGAGCGCCCGGGGTTCAGAGAAGGAGAGATAGTCTGTGGTGAGGATTCTGCCTTTAACACCACTTCTCTCGAGCTCCTCGAGTGTCTCGAGAAGAGGCGTTATGCCGTCCAGAGTGATGAATGCAACGGAGAGGAAGTAGCTCTCGCATGAGAGAAGTAGATCCTCGATAACCGATATGACCTTCTTTCCCTCTTTCGGAATATTCGAGATGAAGGCCGGCTTGAAAAGGGGATCCGCCACTGCTTCCGGGTTGATGCATGCAGCCTCCAGGCCGTTTCTTATCTCGTTTTCGTTATATTCTCTTACCTTTTCAGCAGCCGTTTTCATCCCCACCAGGATAGCAGCATAGCCCGGAGAGCACAAGATCGGACGTATTAACACAGAATTAACATACTTCTTCTTTTATCTTAACTCCCGTTCTCTATATTCGTGTCCAAGGAGAAAAAAGAAATGAAAAAATCAATTGTTTCAATTTTACTGGTATGTATGGCCCTTGTTTCTGCCTTTGCTGCAGGAAGCAGGGAATCGAATAACGAAATTACTGTAATATCACGTGAGGACGGCTCGGGAACGAGAGGCGCATTCATCGAGCTTGTAGGAGTCGAAGAGAAGGTGAACGGCGTCAAGACAGATATGACGACGGAGAATGCCGAGATAGCAAATTCAACGAGTGTTGTCATCACAACCGTTGCAGGCAACAGAAATGCAATCGGCTATATCTCGCTCGGGTCTCTCTCCGGCAGCGTGAAGGCTCTCACAATCGACGGTGTCTATCCGAGTGTCGCCACAGTCAAGAGCGGTGAGTACAAGCTGGCACGTCCGTTCAATGTTGCGTACAAGGCTCTCAATGAAGTTTCGGCGGATTTCCTCTCCTATGTAATGAGCAGGGAAGGCCAGGATATCATCGAGAAGAAGGGCTACATCAAGGTTGACGACAATGCAGGAAGCTACACATCGAAGAGACTCAGCGGTACTTTGACGATTTCCGGTTCCTCATCTGTATATCCTGTGATGGAGGTCCTCTGCGAGAACTACTCATCCCTCAACCCGGATGTGAAGATCACCCTCCAGCAGTCTGATTCCACAACAGGTATGAACGATGCAATCAATGGTTCGTCCGATATAGGAATGGCCTCCAGGGAGCTCAAGAGCTCGGAAACAGAGAAGGGGCTCACGGGACAGGCGATTGCACTTGACGGCATTGCCGTGATAGTCAACAACGACAACAGCGTTAGCGGACTCAGTACAGAGAATGTCAAAGACATCTACACAGGCGCTGTCACAAGCTGGGATAACCTCTGATGAAAAAGGAAAAGATATCCGAGATAGTATTCTTTGCGGGGGCACTGGTTTCAGTGCTCGCCGTTCTATTGATATGTCTCTTCCTCTTTGTAAACGCAGTTCCGACAATCATCGAGATAGGACCTTTGAATTTCCTCCTCGGAACCAAATGGAAGCCGGGTAACGACATCTACGGTATCTTTCCCATGATTCTGGGGTCGGTCTATGTTACAGGACTCTCGATTCTCTTCGGTGTGCCCCTGGGAATCCTCGCCTCAGTCTACATGGCATTCTTCTGCTCGAAGAAGGTATACAGGTTCCTCAGACCGTGCGTCGAGCTTCTTGCGGGCATTCCATCGATTGTCTACGGCTTCTTCGGCCTCATGGTGATAGTACCCTTCATGCAGACTCTCTTCGGAGGAAGCGGAAAGAGCATGCTTACTGCAGGTCTTCTTCTCTCCCTGATGATTCTCCCCACGATCATTACAGTCAGCGAGAATTCACTCAGGGCTGTGGACCCGGCACTTCTCAGCGGCGCACTCTCACTCGGAGATACGAAGGAGACTGCAATATTCCGTGTAATAATTCCGGCAGCCTCATCGGGAATACTCTCGTCTGTAATTCTCGGAATAGGACGCAGCATCGGAGAGACGATGGCAGTCATCATGATAGCCGGCAACCAGGCCGTCATGCCCTCTTCGATTCTGAAGGGAGTGAGAACGATGACTGCAAATATCGTACTGGAGATGGGGTACGCAACGGACCTTCACAGGGATGCCCTCATAGCAACGGGAGCTGTGCTCTTCGTCTTCATATTGATAATAAATCTGGCTTTCTCGAGCCTAAAGAGGAGGAAAAGCAGATGAAACATCCTTTGAGCAGGGTACTGTCGGTACTTATAAGATCTGCGGCCGCGCTGGTGGCATTCTTCCTTCTTTTAATCATAGGATATGTACTTGTGCTGGGTATTCCCGCCCTCAAGCCGTCTCTCTTCTCCTGGAAGTACAATTCGGAGAATGTCTCCATGATGCCGGCAGTCATCAATACAATCTTCATCATGCTGCTGACACTTGCAATAGCACTTCCAGTGTCGATTTCGGCTGCAATATATCTCAATGAATATGCCAGGGAAGGCAAGATCGTCGCGGTCATAAGAATGACTGCCGAGACTCTTTCGGGAATCCCCTCGATAGTATACGGCCTCTTCGGCTACATATTCTTCTCCACATTCCTCCACCTCGGGTACTCGCTTCTCTCGGGAGCGCTGACACTCTCCATCATGATCCTGCCGATCGTCATGAGGACGACGGAGGAGGCTCTGAAGGAGGTCCCGATGTCGCTCAGGGAGGGGTCATATGCCCTGGGGTGCGGAAAACTCGGGACAATCTTCCGTGTTGTAATACCATCAGCTCTGCCTTCGATACTCTCCGGTGTTATTCTGGCAGTCGGAAGGATAGTGGGGGAGACTGCGGCCCTGATCTATACGGCCGGCAGTGCTTCTGATATAGCCCGGTCGCTTCTCTCTTCGGGAAGAACGCTCTCCGTGCACATGTATGCACTCATGAGCGAAGGCCTTCACATGGAGGAGGCGAGAGCTGTAAGTGCGGTTCTGCTCATACTCGTACTTGCAATCAACGCCATGAGCAGACTCATATGCATAAGAAAAGGAGGAAAAAAAGATGAGTAATGTCTTTGAAATATCGGATCTGCATTTATTTTACGGTAAGACAGAGGCCCTCAAGGGGATAAACATGACAATTCCCGAGAAGAACATTGTCTCCCTCATAGGCCCTTCCGGGTGCGGTAAGTCAACCTTCCTCAGGTGTCTCAACAGGATGAATGACCTCATTCCTTCCTGCCGTATCGAGGGGGAGATCCTCTATAACGGGAAGAACATCTACGACAGGGATGTCGACGTCCCGTCACTTAGAAAGGAGGTCGGAATGGTCTTCCAGAAGCCCAATCCCTTTCCTTTCTCCATCTACGACAACATAGCATACGGCCCGAGGACCCACGGAGTCAGGAACAGGGTGAAACTCGATGAGATAGTTGAGTCATCCCTTACAGCCGCCGGTCTCTTCGACGAAGTCAAGGACAGGCTCCAGAGCAGCGCTATGGGGCTTTCGGGGGGACAGCAGCAGAGACTCTGCATAGCCCGTTCGATTGCAGTCAACCCCACAGTCCTTTTAATGGACGAGCCGACATCGGCCCTCGACCCGATCTCCACGCAGAGGATAGAGGACCTTGCACTCGAGCTCAAGGAGCGCTTTACAATAGTAATCGTCACCCACAACATGCAGCAGGCACTGCGTATTTCCGACATGACGGCATTCTTCCTCCTGGGAGATCTCGTCGAATACAGCGACACGACAAAGATGTTCTCAACGCCGGAGAATAAGAAGACGGAAGACTATATAACAGGAAGGTTCGGTTGATATGAAAAACAGATTTGATGAGGAATTGAATAATCTATATCTTTTAATTGTCTCTACAGCAACTCTCACGGAGAGCTCCGTCGAGCTTTTGAGCCAGTCGATGAACGGAGAGAAGAAGAGTGTGAGGGAGCTCATAGAGGAGAAGACAGGGGAAATCGAGAGACTGAGCAATGATGCCTCGTCCCTGTGCATCAATCTTCTTCTGAAATACCACCCGGTGGCAAGGGATCTCAGGAGGATATCATCCGCGACGAAGATAATCGCCGACCTCGAGCGTATCGGAGACAATGCCCTCGACAGCGCAGAGGTCATGGAATATATAACGGAAAGCGGAATATATTCCCTGATTTCACTCGATAAGATGTGTTTGAGTGTTAAGAAAATGGTCGAAGATGCTGTACAATCATATATATCGAGTGATGATGAGCTTGCCAGGAGCGTCGACATGATGGACGATACGGTGGACGCCTACTTCATGGAGGCGAAGAGAAGCCTGATAGAACTTATCAGGGCCGATTCCCCCGCATCCGACGAGGCGCCGGACCTGATGATGCTCGCCAAGTACCTTGAGCGTATGGGCGACCATGCGGCAAGCATATCGCGCTGGGTCATATATGAGAGAGGATAGCATGATAGTCTTGATTGAAGATGACAGTTCCATACAGAAGCTTGTGAAGTATGCTCTTGAGATGAACGGCTACTCCGTCCTTGCATTCTCCTCCTGGGAGGAGGCTGACGGAGCATTCGGGAAAGTTGAACTTTTCATTCTCGATATAATGCTCCCCGGCCTCTCGGGCCTTGAAATCCTTTCCCTTATAAGAAAGGAGAATGCGACGAAGGATACACCGGTCATGTTTCTGACAGCTGCGTCGACGGAGCTCGACAAGGTCACGGGACTTGACAGCGGTGCTGACGACTACCTGACAAAGCCTTTCGGAGTTCTCGAGCTGATCAGCCGCGTGAAGGCTCTCCTGAGAAGAAGCGGGAGGGTGGAGAAGAGCGGTGACACTCTCTCCGCTTTCGACATAACGCTGAAGAGGGGAGAGCACAAGGTCTACAGGGACGGGGTTCCCGTCACACTCACCCTCAGGGAGTATGAACTTTTGGAGTATCTACTTCAAAACAGGGGGATTGCCGTGAAGAGGGAGACACTCCTCAGTGAAGTCTGGGGATATGATTACTACGGAGAGACGAGAACTGTCGATGTCCATATAAGGCACCTGAGGGAGAAGATAGACCCCGAGGGAAGAATAATCGAGACTGTGAAGGGTATCGGATACAGGATGAAGAGGGAGGACGAAGAGTTATGAGACGTACTGTTTTTCTATATCTTCTTGCTGTTTCCTTCATTACGGTTCTCCTTGTGGTCCCGGTATCTTTACTGCTCTACTACCATACATATGAAGACAGAATAGAGGAGGATCTCTTTGTAGAACTCGGATATGTCTCCATGCTCAACGACGCCGGAATCTCTCCCGAGACAATCGAGAAGGGGGGGAGAAGAGTCACATTGATTTCTCAGGACGGAACGGTGCTGTATGACAGTGAAGCTTCTTCCTCCGGAATGGACAACCACCTCGAGAGAGAAGAGGTCAGGGAGGCTCTTGAAAGAGGCTTCGGGATAAGCGAGAGAAAGAGCGAGACCCTTTCGAGAAAGAGTATATACGCTGCAATCCGTCTCTCCGACGGAAGCGTATTGAGAATCTCGACTGAGGCGAGGACTCCGTTTTCCTTCCTCTCCCTCATAATTCTTCCCATGCTTCTGATTCTTGCCGCTGCCCTTATCATCGTCCTTGTTCTTTCGGGGTATCTTTCGAGGCGTATCGTCAGCCCCATCAACTCCCTTAATCTCGACGAGCCGGAGGACAACGATACATATGACGAACTTTCCCCGCTTCTCTTGAGACTCAAGAAGGAGAAGGATACAGTCAATGCCCAGATAAAGAAAAGTGAAGAGAAGAGAAGGGAGTTCGAACTTGTCTCCTCATCTCTCGAGGAGGGGCTTGCGATAGTATCGGGAAAGGGGGAACTCTTATCATACAACGCAAGTTTTCTCTCTCTTCTCGGTCTGGACGGTTTAAGGGATATGTCAATCTTCTCCTGTTTCCAGGATGGAGAGGGAAAGAGCGCCGTTCTTTCCGCACTTGCCGGGGAGAAGAAGGAGGTTGTACTCCAGGTTTCGAAGAGGATGATCGAGGAGGTCGCCTATCCCTCAAGCAAAGGGGGGATTATCATACTGCTGAGGGATGTGACGGAGAGAATCGAGAGGGAGAACATGAGACGTGAGTTCACGGCAAATGTCTCTCATGAACTCAAGACCCCACTCACTACGATATCGGGATTTGCAGAGCTCCTGATGAGCGGTAGTGTTCCTCCCGACAAGGTCACGGACTTCTCCGGAGAAATCTACAGAGAGGCGGGAAGACTCATAAGTCTTGTGGAAGACATACTCAATCTCTCATCCCTTGATGAGAAAGTGGAGAGTGTCAACGAAAGGATAGATCTCAGAGAGAGTGCGGAAGATGTACTCCAGGAGCTCTCGTTCAAGGCTGAACAGCGTAAAGTTGAGATTGTTTCCTCTCTCGAAGAGGCTCCCGTGCTGGGAAGTGCAAAGCTCTCGCATGAGATTATCTATAACCTTGTCGACAATGCCATACGTTACAGTAAGAGCGAAAACGCCCGGGTTGAAGTGACGACACATAGATCGGGAGACGAAGTCATACTCACCGTCCGTGATAACGGAATAGGAATAGAGAGAGAACACCAGGACCGCATCTTCGAGCGTTTCTACCGTGTGGACAAGGCAAGAAGCAAGAACAGCGGAGGAACGGGACTCGGCCTCAGCATCGTGAAGAATGCCGTGAACAACATGAACGGAAGAATTAAATTCATCTCCGCGCCCGGAAAGGGAACGAGGATAGAGATTTCCTTCCCATCAGCCGATTAAATCCTTTATTACTTCCGATGCGATGATAAGACCGCATACGGAGGGAATGAAACTTATCGAGGAAGGAGTGCTTCTCCTCTCCGACCCCTCTTCTCCAAAACGTGGAGTGAGGGGGTTTTCCGTCGAGTAGACGACCTTGAGTTTTTTTATCCCCCTCTTCCTGCATTCTCCTCTTATCACCCGTGCAAGAGGGTCGACGCTTGTCGAGTAGATATCTGAAACACAGAATAGTGTGGGGTCGAGTTTATTGCCCGCCCCCATGGACGATATTATCCTTGTCCCCGTTCTTTCCGCCTCTTCTATAAGCTGAAGCTTTCCCGCTACCGTATCGATTGCATCGACGACATAGTCGTAGAGGGTGAAATCGAAGAGGGATGAGGTGGACGGAAGATAGAAGATATCGTATGTGGTGACATCACACTCCGGATTGATGGAGAGAACCCTCTTCTTCATTACATCAGTCTTCATTTCTCCGATAGTATCGACAGTGGCGATTATCTGGCGGTTTATATTGGATGGTGCCACCCTGTCCCTGTCGATTAAATCGAGCTTTCCGACGCCGCTCCGGGCAAGAGCTTCGACTACATAGCCTCCGACGCCCCCCAGGCCGAAGACGGCGATGCGGGCTTTCTTTATCTTTTCTACGGCTTCAGGGCCGATCAGCATTTCCGTTCTGCTTAAATCCATGTGGAGATTATAGGGGAAAAAGGAATGTACGGAAACTACACGGTATGAAGACTCATCTTCTCTTAACAGGAGAGACGCGGGGTAGCAAGGGTTCATTTTGCTGTATGAGTCGTTTTTGACCCCCTTCTTGATATAGATGGTAGACTCATCATAAAATCAGAACACGTGACAATCTCTTTATCCATGTGTAATAGAGAGGTGGACGTGGGTATAAGGAGGGATTGATATTCAATGAGTACATCAAGAATCGAAAATGACAAAGAGCGAGATTTGGTTTCTGTTGTTATTCCTGTCTACAATGGAGAAAAAACAGTAGAGAGAGCTCTGGATTCTGTTGTGAACCAAAGTTACCAGAATAT
>CAVJJV010000141.1:0-5438 GCA_963650055.1 Comamonas kerstersii
ATTACTGCAGTGCGCAATATAAAATAGGGCAAAAAATCCCATTATGCGCAGGTATACAAATAGTAGAAAATCCCATTATGCGCAGGTATAATCGGCTTTCCCGGGTAGCAACAATGACGATGATTGTGGATATTCGAGTGTGCACCATCTTCGGGGCTGACGCCGTCTGATGCAATCTCTTCCTCACCGGGGGTATATCATCAGGAGCGGGGAATTTCTAATACTCCCATGATGAAATATCGCTGTCCTCCATCCACATATCAAGTCCCGAGCTTATTGTCATCAATACCTCTCCAAGTGCTTCGCTGTCGACAATGTTATTCTGATACATGCACTTGTAGAATTTCTTCATGCTTGCTGCAAGCTGTTTGACTGTATAGGGAGAGGACCAGAGGCATTTACGGACAAAGAAGTCAAAGAATGAATCAATGTACCCCGCACCTTCCTCCGGGTTTTCCAGGCCTTCCCTGTAGAAGAAATCATCAAGAAAAAGAGAGACATTGGAAAGGTGGGTATTTATTGTCTTCTCCGACAGCCCCTTGAGACTGCCCTCGAAAATCGAGAGGAGTTTTTTGTTGTTCTCCTCGACTTTCTTGAACTCTCCGTCGTAATCCTTAACATCAAAATCAATCATGAGTCAGAGTCTAACAGATTGCATTCCCGTTGTGAATAAGGAGCTATTCCTTTACAGCTCCGCTTGTCAGACCAGATATGAAATAACGCTGGAGGAATACGAAAATGATTGTTACAGGGACGGCCGCAACGATGGATGCGCTCATCATAGCCGACCAGTTGGTGCTTGCCTCCCCGAGATATGTCATCACGAGGCCGGGTGCAAGTGTTCTCCTTGCAGGGTCTGTAACAAGTGTCATTGAATAGAGGAGATCGTTCCATGACCATACAAAGCCGTAGATGGCGATGCTTATCATACCCGGTACCGCCATGGGGAATATGATTCTGGTCATTATCGTGATGTTCTTTGCTCCGTCGACCTTTGCGCTCTCGATCAACGAGTTCGGAAGGGCATCGAAGTAGCTCTTGAGAGTCCAGGTTCCGACGGGAAGTGTGAAGACTACATAACTTATCAGAAGCGACCAGTAGGAGCCTAAGAGTCCCAGCTTCTGCATCAGGAGATAAATCGAGAGAAGAAGGATTGCCTGCGGGAAGGCCTGACTCATCAGAAATGCTCCCATGATCAGCTTTCTTCCTCTGTAGCGGAACTTCGAGAAACTGTAGGCAGCAAACGAGCTCACAAGAGTTGCAAGGAAAGAGGAGCAGAAGGAGACGAAGAGAGAGTTGAGAAGGTATCTCATTATCGTCCTGTTCGTGAGTATCCCCCGGATGTTGCTGAGAGTCAGCTCTCCTGTGAAGAAATAGAGGGAGAATGTCTTATCTGAAGGTTTGAGGGCCGTGTTGATAAGCCACAGCAGAGGAAAGAAAACGAAGAATCCAATCAAAAGTGCAGATATCACAATGAAAGTCTTATAAGCCCTGGTTTTCTGAAACATCTTTTTTCCTCCCTTATTCCGATTCGTTGACCTGCTTCAGGTATACGAAGCTGAAAATCATGAGCAGCAGAGCCCATACCGTTCCGACTGTAGCCGCAGCACCCAGCTTCCAGTTCTTGAATGCTGTCTTGTATACCTCGATGGAGAGTGTCGTTGTCGCCCTCGCAGGTCCTCCCTGTGTCATTGTCCAGGGAAGGTCGAAGTGCTGGAGGTTGCCGATTGCGCCGAGTGCAAGGACGAGGAAAGCTATATCCTTCATCGACGGAATGACGATTTTCCAGAAGACCTGCCAGTTGTCTGCTCCGTCTATCCGGGCAGCCTCTATCCTGTCCATGGGAACGCTCTGCAGTCCTCCAAGGAGAAATGCCATGTACCAGGGAAGCATCTGCCATGTGCGGGCGATGATGACACAGATGAGTGCCGTCGATGACTGCCCCAGAAATGATATTCCTTCGTCGATGATTCCGAGTTTTAAAAGAATGCCGTTCAGAACTCCGTACTGTCCGTTGAATATCCAGGACCAGAGAAAGCCTATTGCAGTACCGGGGATAATCCAGTTGACAAGTGTCACTCCTCTGAGGAATTCCGATGCTTTGAACTTCTCGTTGAGGACGATGGCCCATATAAGGCCGAGGGTGAACGGTAGAACCGTGGCGCCGAGGACGAAGAGCAGGGTGGTAAGAAGTGTCTTGAAGAAGTACGGATCCTTGAAGAGCTTTATGTAGTTCTGGAATCCGACATTCTCATAAACCGGACTCAGAAGCGACCGGTTTGTGAACGACATCATTATTGCACTTATGAAAGGGTACATGATTACAGTGATGAAAACCGCAAGTCCGGGGGTGACGAGAAGAAAGCCGACCATTCTGTCTGTCAATATCCCATGATTTCTATATCTTTTGTGCATATCATGTACCCCTTGTGTCTGAATAGTTTTAGAGAGAGCTTATTCTCTTCTTCATTGATGCAACAGCATCCTCTGCACTCTTCTGTCCCAGAAGTGCAGCCTGGAGCTCTTCCGTCATGATTGATTTGATCTCGCTTGCATTCGAGAGACGAGCAGTCTCTTCAAGCTTTGCGGATGCAGTTGATTCCATGAAGCCCTTGAGATAGGCGTCGTTCTTCACTTCGTCAAGCTCGGCTGCGCTCTTTGTTACAGGCGGCATTCCGTTCTTCTCGAAGTATTCGAGTGCTATCTCGTCACTTACGAGAGTCTTTGCAAATTCTCCTGCCGCTTCCTTATGCTTTGATGAGGAGAATATGACAAGCATGTGGCCCCACATCGTGGACTGGCTTTCGTCTCCGCTCTTGAGGACGGGTCTCTTCATTGCAGAACATACCTTGACGACATCTTCCGGCTTTACACCGTTGTTGACTGCCTGTCCTTTTGCAACGACGGCGTCATCGTAGAATGCCATCTTTCCCTGTGCAAAGAGCTGGCGGGCATCTCCTCTGCCGACATCCATCTTTATATAACCTTTCCCGAGCAGCTTCTGATACCATTTGATGGTCTCTACGGCCTCATCTCCAAGGTTGACTGTACCGTCTTCATTGAATATGGACGAGCCGAATGTCCAGAGCCACGGCATGAGGTCGCCGGCAGCTGTAGCATCCTTTGTCGAAACGCCGTAGGGGACGATATCTTCACCGAGAGCCTTTATGTCGGCCAGGCACTTTTCGAATTCCTCGATAGTCTCCGGAACTGTGTCCCATCCGGCTTTTTTCAGGATTTCGGGGTTGTAGACCATTGTGATTGATGCCATGGACCAGGGGAGTGCAAGCTGCTTTCCGTCGATATTTCCGACTTCAAGAGCGGATGACGGAAATGTAGTTTCAAGCCATTCCTTACCGAAGACATCATTTAAATCTGTAAGAGTTTCCGTCTGGGCGATAGTGTTGAATATCGAGATATCGACCTGTGCGATATCGAGCTGTTCGCCGCCCTGGAGACGGATCAGAAGCTGCTGGGCGGTATCGGCCCATGTCCAGCCGACCCAGTCGACTGTATTGCCGCTTTTTTCTTCGTAGCCCGTTCTCATTCTGGTGAAGATGGCCTTTGATGCCTCTTCCTCTCCCGACCATCCTGCCCATACGATTGTTTCACCTTTGGAAGTTTCAGCTTCTTTTGCACCACCTGCAAAGATGCAGAGTGCAAGCGAGAGTGAAAGTAAAACTGCGATAATCTTTTTCATAGTTTCCTCCTGTCTGTTATCTATACGACTGTATCACCAGCCTTTTTAACCTCTTTGTTCGGAATGCTCTTCAGGAGCGTGATGAACTCGTCAAGATGCTCCGTGTATATATCTCTTGGAAGACAGTTGTACTTCCTGCATAGTGCTGAGGCGTAGCCTACAACTTCCCCCATGAGGCCTCCCGTCCTCATCACCCTTACGGTGCCCGAGGCATCGTGTGATGTGCTTGCACACCGCCCCGCCATGAACATGTTCTTTATGTTCCTCGAGTAGAGAATGCGGTAGGGAAGGAAATATGGCCAGTCTACGGGCTCCCTGCAGTCCATCGTCAGGAATGCGTCTCCCTCCTTGAAAGCTTCATAGAAAGCCTTGTCGGGATAATGGACATCGAAGTCCCATGTTGTAGCTACGCAGCCGTCGGGGAATGTGTACTTGAAGTCCGCCTTCGTCATTACTATATCCCCCAGGAGTCTTCTCGATTCCCTTTTCCCCGCAATGGGAGAGCACCACGTGAGTTCATAACCCTCATAGTCGTTGTCGACGTTTTTCAAAGCATCCCATGCCCCGTACATCGCCCTGAAGTTTATATCCCTTATCTTCTCTCCCTCCTTTATGGGGTCCTCCGTCATGCCGCTTTCCCAGAACCAGCATCCAAGGGAGAATTCTCTCTGTTTTCCGTAGATATCATAGGTGTCACCGCGCCCCGGGAATGGGGACGAGGAGAGGTCCACTGCCCACGGACAGCGGGGGAACGGAGCATTCCGTCCAGTCTTCTCGATATGCCAGAGGTTGCTCGCACCCATATGGCCGTTAGTCGTGACTTCAAAGTCGGCACCCGCAAGAGCTCCGAGATGTCCGTCGCCGGTAGCATCCACAAAGAGCGGGGCCGAGAGCCTGCTAATCTCGTCTCTCTTGATATCGAGTACGGTGATTTCCTTGATTGTATTGTCCTCTACATCGGCATCCACCATGCTTGTAGAGAGAAAGAGAGTGAGGTTCTCTTCTCTTTTCAATACGCCGAGTTTCTTTTCATCCTCATAGAGAGACGCCTGGTTGACGGCCCCGTAGTGTCCGATTTTCTCCTGTTCGAACTCTCCCACGATATTTCCGATTCCCCCGAAGGGAGCATAATTGGTGCCTCCTCCGAGCCAGACTCTTATCTCGCTGGAGTTGTTCCCGCCGACAACGGGCCTGTCCTGTATAAGTGCAGTCCTGAGCCCCGAACGGGAAGCGGCAACTGAGGCGCACATGCCGGCAAAACCGCCGCCTACCACAATCAGATCGAACATCGATTTTCCGCATTTCTTTTTTTCGAGAATCATCCTGGAGTAGAGCTTCCAGATACCTTCCCTCTCCGACGGCAGCTCCTTCTTTTCCTTCGATATGAAGATATAGCTGCATCTGCCTTCAAAGCCTGTTGAGTCTACAAGTTCTATTGTGTTCTCTCCCTCATGAAAGAACATCTCTCCGCAGTCTTCCCATCCCCAGCTTTCACTCTTTCCCATGTCGGGACTCATATTGTCTCCGACCTTCACCCTGAAGAGGCCGGGAAAGATATCACGGTGCCATGGAGAGCACCAGTTATATGTATAGACCTGGACTCTGTAAAGGCCGCCTTTCTTCACGAGAATTGTTTTTTTTGCATTTCCAACCGGCTTCCCCAGACCGTGGGCCAGAAGGTATGAGGCCCCCATGGTGAGAATGAACTCATTATCTACTATCCAGCCGCCTTTCTCGG
>CAVJJV010000142.1:0-6380 GCA_963650055.1 Comamonas kerstersii
GAGAAGAACAGGGCCGATATAAGCGACCTTGCCGACTTCTACAGGATGGCTGCGGAGCTGCTCTACATAAAGACGAAGATGCTGCTTCCGGAGGAGACAACACTCGACGAGGAGTACGAAGACCCCAGGCAGGATCTCGTCGACAGGCTAATAGATTACCAGAAATACAAGAAGTACACGGATCTTCTGACAGGAGTCGACAAATCGGGTAGACTATATATAGAGAGGCCGGAGAATCTATTTGCTATCCCCTTTGAAGACAAGGAGCTCTTCAAGGATGTGACGATTGCCGACATTCTCGAAACATTCACCCGCATCCTTGCAAAGACACCCCCGAGCAAGATTTTCAACATATACCAGAGTGTCTCTGTGAAGGAGAAGAGGGCCCTCATGAGCGAGCTCCTCGAGGATAAGGATGAGATTACAATCACCGATCTTATCATTGATTATGATAATCCTCTTCATGTAATATGTGCTTTCCTCTCAATTCTTGAAGCTGCCAAGGATCATACGATACTCTTCAGACAGGATTCCCAGTGGGGTGAAATCTATATAACGAAGAGACCTCAGGACTGGGATGAGTCCCTTGCGGACGAATACGACAGGGAGGCGGACGAGTACGAGAGGGAGAACCTGGAAGATGAAGAGGACTTCTCGATACTTACTCCCGAGGCGGAGATGAGACTTGACGATCTCGTCATGAAGAAAAGCCTGGAGAGGAAAGGGTCAAAAGACGAAGACGGGGAAGACGAACTGACCGGCGTCGAGGACGATATAGACACGGGAGACGATGATGACTGGTGATATTTTAAGTGATGAGGCAAAGATAATAGAGGCCGTGCTCTTCATCGAGAATACCCCTCTCTCAACTAAGAGGATAAGCGATCTCACGGGAGTGAAGGAGGAGGAGATTCCGGATGCATTGAGGGAGCTCGAGACTTCATACCGCGAGAGGAACTCGGGCCTTATGCTTCTCGAGGAGGAGGACCTCTATTCATTCCAGCCGGTGACGGAGCTCTATCCCAGGCTCAGGCAGAGCTACGGCCGCAGGGTCGACAGAAGACTCAGCAGGGCCGCCCTCGAGACACTCTCGATAGTCGCATACTCCCAGCCGATTACTCGCGCCGAGATAGACAAGATAAGGGGAATCCAGTCTGACAGCATAGTCAGACTTCTCAGGGAGAGGGATTATATAAAGGTGAACGGCAGGGCCGACAAACCGGGGCACCCCTGCCTTTACTGCACGACAAGAAAGTTTTTATACGAGTTCAAACTCAAATCAATAGCGGAACTTCCGAAACTCAGTGAAGCCGACAGATTGAAATTCATGAAAGAACCAGAAGGGGATTTATTTACCGATGAACAATGACAACACACTTTTCCCGATGAGACTGCAGGTATACATGGCAAAATGCGGGGTTGCAAGCAGACGTGCAAGCGAGGAACTGATTGCTCAGGGCCGCGTAATGGTCAACAACAGAACGATAAGAGAGCAGGGATTCAAGGTCAATGAAGACGATATTGTCCAGGTGGACACGGAGACAATAGAACTTGCAGAGAAGAAGTATTATATAGCCCTCAACAAACCCAGAGGATATGTCTGCACCAACTACGATCCCAACGAGGATAAATACGCACGCTCGCTTATCGGGATGAAGGACAACAATCTTCTCTTCAACGTCGGGCGGCTCGACAAGGACTCGAACGGACTGTTACTCTTCACCAACGACGGAGATTTCGCCAACAGGATGATGCACCCCAAGTATGAAGTGGAGAAGGAGTATCTTGTGAAGCTCAACAGACAGGTCGACATAGACGACCTCAACAGAGCACTCGACGGAATATACATCGACCAGAGCGTTCCGTACAGAATAAAGAGATACGACCTCATCCCGAGGACGAAGGATTACATCAAGGTAACCCTGACGGAGGGGAAGAACAGGGAGATAAGAAAGATCTTCTCTTTCCTCAACTATGATGTGAAGTCACTCACGCGTATCAG
The DNA here is from genome assembly GCA_963650055.1 of Comamonas kerstersii. GTDB lineage: Bacteria > Spirochaetota > Spirochaetia > Sphaerochaetales > Sphaerochaetaceae > Ornithospirochaeta. The sequence goes on from CAVJJV010000142.1 coordinate 2,003, forward strand.
AATAGGATGCGTGGAGCTGGGGGAAATGCAGCCGGGAGAGTGGAGGAATCTCAGTTCCGATGAGATATCGGGACTCCTGAGCGGAAAGAACAATTCGCGCCGCATCAATCCGAAAAAAGTCAGAAACAGCAGTAAGGAAAGGGGAAACAGGTAATGGTCATTGCAATCGATGGTCCTGCCGGAAGCGGGAAAAGTACAATAGCAAAGAAAATCGCAGAGGAAAAGGGATGGTATTTCCTCAACACCGGATCATTCTACCGGGCATATACGCTCGCACAGCTTGAAAAGGGACTCGATCCACTCGACAGGGACAGCGTGCTCGACACCGCATCAAAAACAAAGCTCAGCGTCGTAGACGGCAATATATGCATAGACGGCGTCAACGTGGAGGATAAGCTCCACACCCCCATAGTCGACAGATACTGCTCTCCCGTCTCATCGGACCCAAGGCTCAGGGAGAAGGTGACAGAGGAGGTGAGAGCTCTTGCCGGAACAATGAACATCGTCACGGAGGGACGTGACACCACCACCGTCATATTTCCTGATGCAGAATACAAATTCTACTTTGATGCAACACCGGAGGAACGGGCAAGAAGGAGAGTCGGGGAACAGAAAGGCGTTACATACAGTGAGGTTCTCGCTTCCATAAAAGAGAGAGACCATAATGATATGACAAAAGAAGTAGGTGCACTCAAAATAGCAAAAAATGCCATTTATATTGACACCACCAACTTGACTATAGACTCTGTTTGTGAGAAAGTTTACTCTGCTATGCAAAAGCATTGAGCGTGGTAATTTAGTAGTAGGAGAAAGTGGCATGGAAAAGGAATCAGTGATGCAGTCAATTTTAGAACAGCATCTTATGTCAATTCCAGAATTAGAAGTCGGTCAGATCGTAACCGGTACTGTAGTACAGACAAATGACGAGACTGTCCTGGTTGACATCGGATACAAGTCAGAGGGACAAGTTCCAGTTGATGAGTTTATCGAACTCCCCAAAATCGGAGACAAGGTAGCTCTTACAATCCTGAAGCTCGACAACGGTCGCGGTCAGGTTGTTGTTTCAAAGAAAAGAGCTGAGGCTAAGGAGAAGACCGAAGCACTCAGAAAGGCAAGCGAAGAGAGAACTCCCGTCCTCGGCAAGTTCGTCAAGACTATCAAGGGCGGCTATGAAGTAGACCTCGGAGCAGATTATAAGGGTTTCTGCCCGCTTTCAAAGGCAGATGTCGTCAGAGTCGAAAATCCTGAAGAACTCATCGGAAAGACCGATTTCTTCATCATCGACAAGTTCCACAGCGGAACAAAGCTCAAGAGCGTCGTCTCAAGAAGAGAGTACCTCGAGCAGAGAATCAAGGAGAACAGACAGAAGTTCTTCGAGACAGCACAGGTCGGAGATGTCGTACAGGGTGTAGTCAAGTCATTCACATCCTTCGGAGCATTCATCGATCTCGGCGGTTTCGACGGCCTCCTGCATCTCAACGATATGTCCTGGGGCCACGTAACAAGACCCAAGGAATTCGTAAAGAAGGGACAGATCATCCAGCTCAAGCTGATCAACATCGACCCGGAGACACAGAAGATCAATCTCTCACTCAAGGCCATGGAGCCCGACCCCTGGTCTACATTCGACCAGAAGTATCAGATCGGCGACGTCATCAAGAAGCCTGTCACAAAGATTGCAAACTTCGGTATCTTCATTGAAATCGAACCCGGCATCGAGGGGCTTGCACATGTCTCCGAACTCAGCTGGACGAAGAAGATCACCAACCCGAAGGATTTCTGCAACATCGGAGATGTAGTAGAAGCAAAGATTCTCGGATGGGACCTCGACCACAAGAGAGTATCTCTCGGTCTCAAGCAGCTTGAAGAGAATCCCTGGGATACAATCCTCGAGAGATTCCCTGTCGGAAAGACAGTCAAGGGCCCTGTTGTAAAGGTCACCAACTCAGGCGCATTCATCAACCTTGAAGACGGCATCGACGGATTTTTACACCTTGATGATGTTTCATGGACAAAGAAGATCAAGTCCATGGACCAGTTCTGCAAGGAAGGCGATGTAATCGACGTAGTTGTTTCGAAGGTCGAGCCCGAGAACAAGAGAATCAAGCTCTCCGTAAAGCAGCTCAGCGGCAACCCGTGGGATACACTCTCAAAGGAGTATTCCAAGTTCTCCACTATCACAGGTACAGTTTCCTCTGTAACTGACTTCGGCGTATTCGTCAAGGTCATCGGTGATATCGAGGGACTTATCAGCAAGTTCAATCTTGTCGGCCCCGATGAAGAGTACAAGGATTCCGTCCTCGAGAGCTACAAGGAGAAGATCGGCGAGCCTGTAACTGCAATGATTATTGAAATCAATCCGAAAGCTGAGAAGCTCGGCCTCTCAATCAAGGAAATGATCAGAAGAAGCCAGGAATCTGAGATGGCAAAGTACATGGCAGACACAAAGGAAGATGACGATACATACAATCCGTTTGCCGAAATGCTCAAGAAAAAGAACTGATCAACTTCAATAACAGAGTAGGGGAAGCGGAGTGTTTTACTCCGCTTTCTCAAAGGAAAGATGATGGCTAAGAAAAAGGAAAAAAAGCTCTCTGCCAATGAGATTATGGTAAACAGGACAGAGGGTTGGATTTCAACTCATAGAGATTTAATCATTAAGGTATGTATCGGCGTTCTTGCTGTTATAATCATCGCCCTTGTTGTTACACTCATATCGAACAAAGGTTCGGGAAGTGTCGACACTGCACTTGCCTCACTCGAGACTGAGTATAGTGAATACAAGGTGATGGATGCAGACAGTGAAGGCTATGACGAGGCTCTTGAAAAGGTAAAGGCCGATGCAGAAGCTCTCGCATCAAAGCCGGGAGTCAAGAAGTATGCAGGAGCCAAGGCTGTGCTGATTCTTGCCGAGGTTGATTATCTTGACGGCAACTACAGTGAAGCTGCTGCAAAGTACGATAGTGTTTACCAGGCACAGAAGAAGACATACCTCGGAGAGGTAGCGTTGTATTCCGAAGCTGTCGCCCTTGAAGAGAGCGGTGACACAAACGGAGCACTCGATATCTACAACAGAGTATTCTCCGAATACGGAGTCGACGGTATCTATGCCTCCCGTGCACTCTTCAACAGTGCCAGACTTACCGAGAACACAGACAAGGAGCTTGCAATATCGATTTACGAGCAGCTTGTCGGACAGTTCGAGGAAAGCCAGAGTGAATACGCAAAGCTTGCAGAGAGCAGAATCTCCCAGCTTAAAGCAGAAAACTGAGATACATTAAACCATAATAAGTGTGAGGGTAGTGCAGGATGAAGAGAAATAGATTGTTTTTCATCATTATCACTGCCCTTGTTTTATTGTTCTCCTGCGGAATCCCGAATGTCTACGTTCCGGATTCCTCAGATATTACAATCACCCCCGTAGATGTTGATAAAGGAACATTCACAATCACCCTCAGCGACACGATACTCGGAGAGCTCTCAGATTCCTTCCCGACACTCTACTTCCTCTACACGATTTCATCAGGCGACCAGACCAGCTATTATAAATCCGCTCTCGATAAATTCAACTCAAGCTATGCAGATGAAACAAGCGGAGCGGTTATACCTAATGATAATCCTCTTTCCAGCACAAAATACACAAGCTCGAATAAAGATTATTACGTCTATCAACTGACAAGATCATCAGAAATCTTTACATACACGCTGGGAAACGACACTTCGTCGACAACACTCACTCTCTACCTGGACACTTCAACAAACTCCCTTACATTAACCGACACAGCAGGTAATATCATATATTCGGAGATAAAACGAGCCGACAACAAAACATTCAAGCTCAGTGACGGCACTTCGGATATAGTGGACTATGCGGATGGGACATATACAGTCAACATCTATCTTGTAGTCTCATGCAAGTTCGATTCATACACCAATACCTACAACAAGAAAATCAACACCTCAAGCCCGATATATACATTTCAGATCAACTCCTGACACTTCCCGGCTGTACCACAAAGTTGCCAAGTGAAATGCCACAACTTAAAAATGTATAATAAGTTACTTAAGACAACCTGGAGCTTATGTCAGGGTAGGTGAGTGTTTTAATTTTTCAGCGCAGTAACAGGAACAACAAGTACGTCATCTTTGCGTTTATATGCATATGTACCAACTCCTACAATAACCATCTTGAAAGAAGGTTTATTCATCCTGCTATCATCTATCTTATTCTCAACCGAAATTCTCGCGCAAATTGTAGCACTAACTCGGTACCCAGGGGGGCCGTCCCCCAGAAATCAGCTTAAATGCGACCATAGCCTATGCTGGATAGAGAAATGTGAATATGTCTCGTATCTTGGCGCTGCCAAGGACTTCAAGT
>CAVJJV010000143.1:0-2128 GCA_963650055.1 Comamonas kerstersii
GTATTCATACAATTCTATCAGTATAATGATACAATGAATTGCCGTTAATGGCACGTCTTTCAGGAGGAAATATGGCAAAAGCCAAGAAGACAAGTAAGCTTGTACTGACAAGCGTAATACTTTCGATCTTAATACTTGCTGCTTTTACTGCAGTTTTCATCAGGGTCATAGTTCCCGCTTACGACATTACCCGTGAACAGATTTACTCTGTCCTTGCCGGAGCGCTCCCGATACTCATAGGACTTGTTTTCATTGAAATCGCCATCGTATCCTCCTCCAGACATGAAGAAGGCGAATACCTGAACACAATCGACAAGCTCGCCCCCAATGCGTATGACTCGCCTCTCTACACAGAGCCGGTTGACGATCCGGCGGCGGGGAGAGTATCAGGTGAGGAATTCAACCTGAAGACGAAGGAGCCCCTGATTAAAGAGGTAGTGAAGGAAGTCCCGGTTGAAGTCGTCAAGGAAGTTGTCAAGGAAATTCCCGTAGAGGTCATCCGCGAGGTACCTGTTGAAGTCGAAACAGTGAAGGAAGTTCCAGTTGAGGTCGTCAAGGAAGTTGTCAAAGAGGTGCCGGTAGAGGTAGTGAAGGAAGTCCCGGTTGAGATTGTCAGGGAAGTCGTGAGAGAAGTACCTGTAGAGCTTCCGCCCAAGGAAAGCGAGATAATCATAAGAAACAACTACATTCCTGTAGAGATAAAGGTTCCTGAAGAGGTCGTCGTCGAAAAGCCTGTCGAAGTTGTGAAGGAAGTGGAAGTCGTCAGGGAAGTTCCTGTTGAAACGGCAGCTGCGGAAGAAGTCAGTGCTCCTCTTGAAGAAGAGGAAGAGTACATGACATTCCTCGAGGCACTCACTGAAGAGATTGACGAAGCCCACCTTCTCAATTATCCTCTCACACTCATTTCGCTCAAGGGTGACGATGAGGAAAAAATTAAAAGGACATTCGATGCTCCCGTCTTCAGCGAGAACGGATTCGTCTATGCGATACTTCCGTTCACAAGAAGAAAGGACGTATTGAAAAACGCAAGGCTCATGAATGCTTCCGTCCTCGAGATGGATGCAAACGCAACTGCAGCCTCGATGGTTGAAAAAATCAATAAATAAGGGAGTATATTCCGCAAGAGAGCATTGATGGTTTCGTCGATGCTCTTTTTTTTTAAGACTAAAGGGAGACTCATCGTCTCCCTCAGTACATACAAATTAAAGAATTCCGATTCCCCCGATAGATTTATCTATCAATCTCTTTATTTAAATATACCACAGATAGGCGGGAATACAAGGAAGAATTCTCGGGGCATAATAACGATAAAAGCCAGAATTATGACAAAACCGTTTTCCCTTCTCAATCCTTGAGGGGTATATCGAAAGACATTCTGTCGCGGGTGAGGACGGTGTTGGGGAATATCTCTTTTGCCTCAGAAAGGAGCTTCCTCAGTTCCCTCTCCTGATAGCGCGGCGAGTAGTGCTGAAGGCAGAGCATGCCGCACTCCCCGTCTCTGGCTATCTCAGCCGCCTGGGATGCTGTCATATGCTTCTTCTCCTCGGCACTCTCGAGAAGGGCGTTCTCGAACATACCTTCACACATCAGGATATCTGAATTACGGACAAAGTCCGAGATTTCGGGAAAATAGAGCGTATCGGTAACATAGCTGAACTTGCGTCCCTCTCTCCTCTCTCCCATTACGGAGGAACTCGTAACTATTCTGCCGTCTGGAAGGGTTACATCCTCACCATTCTGGAGGCGTGCAAACATCGGCCCCCTCGGAACTCCCTGTGCTGCGGCCTTATCGGGAAAGAACTCACCTTTTCTGTAATCCTCAACTATTGAGTAGCCGAAGCAGGGCTTCGTGTGGTCGAGGCCGTAGGCATTGACGGAGAAACCGTCACCGCGGTATATCTCACCGTCTCTTACGGGCGTGAAGATAATCTCATAGTTTATGTACATATCGAGAATACGTCTCGATGACTCGATGTACTCCCCGAGTCTCTGCGGCCCGTAGATATACAACGGCTCATCTCTATCCACCTGACTTGAGAGCATCAACAGTCCCGGGAGCCCGGTTACATGGTCTGCATGCATATGTGAGATGAATATCGCACTTATTTTCTTCCACTTGAGGTTGAGC
>CAVJJV010000144.1:0-16490 GCA_963650055.1 Comamonas kerstersii
TTCTGTATACACTTGTCATTGGTTGATGAAGTAGGTGTCGAGCTTAAAGCTGTTCCACTGAAGGTGCTGGATAATGGTGAGGTAAGGGTGAAAGAGCGTATTGTTCTCAATAAATTCCGCTATGCCGATATCATCAATGAGACATTTGAAACATCTCATTTCCTCGCAAAGGATTCAACATTGTTACTTGTTTTCTATTTTCACGATAATTCCCTTGCACTGGAGAATAAGAAGATTGATTTGGTTGATTTATGGGAGATACTCAAGCATGATAAAAATCAGATAAAACAGGATTGGGAAACTATTGTAGGCAAAGTCAGGGCAGGAAAGGCTCATGAGATTTCCGAGGGAGATACGCTCTATTTGGGTGCCTGTACAAAGGGAGCAAACAGAATCTCGTCAATGCAGAAGCAGCCGTTTTCCGATGTCCTTGCCCCGGGCCGGGCACTCTGCTTTAAGAATTCTTATGCAAACATGATTTACCGCCTGCTTAAAGAGAAGCATGAAAACAGAAAAAAGATTCTGGACGCTTCAATTTATACAGACGAAGAGGGATGGAAGCCGCTTGATGTCCGAATTCATGAACTTGTAGACAGGTATCTTGGAATGAAGGTCAAGGAACTCTACAGCATGTTCAGATTAACTTATAATCCCGATAACAAGGGGCTGTATGCACATATATCCCGGACTATGCTTGGATTCTCCCGCGGCAGACAATATTACGAGTTCGAGGCTGCAGACATCCAGGTCAAGGCAGTCAGAATTGAAAAGAATGGATTGATTGAACAGGCAATGTCTTTCAGGAATATCCCGTACAGGGAGATTGTCAACCAGGATTGGGAAGACAGCGATTTCTATAATGAACTCACAAGCAAGTTCATTTTCATGATTTTCAAGGAATGTGAAAATCTTGATGATTATACATTCGACGGCGTCTATCTGTGGAATATGCCTGCTGAAGATCTGGCTAAAGCCCGGGAGGTCTGGGAAAAGGCAAAAGAACAGGTCTTAATTGAAGACTTCGAGAATATGCCGAAAGTTGCTTTTAACGGAGTGGCTCACGTAAGGCCCAAAGCCCGGAATTCCGATGACTTAATGGAAACTTCAATCGGACGGAAAGTAAAGAAAAAATGCTTCTGGCTCAATAACGGCTATATCCGGGAAGTTGTCAGAAAACTCCGGAATGACGCAAATAAAGATGTTTGAGCTGGATGCAGTCTGAGTATGTTTCTAAACATTGATAATGTGCTGTGCATCAGGCTGTATGGGGTATCCTTCGGAGACTTCTACCTCATCGGGAGGTATGTGTTCTCTGTCCTTCCTGGGTGTCGTGACTGGTACACATGAAAACAGAAGGGAACTGTGCACAGTTCTGTAGAAGTCCGTGCCGTTTTCCCCGGAGAGCGGGAGAGGACGGCCCCCGCTTTTTACCTGAATCTTCGGACTATGGGACTGCATCGGTGGTTCATGTAGGAAATTCACATGGTTCTTTTGCTGTTCTCCGGAGATTGTGAATGCTATGATGTCTCTCCTTTAATCTCATGACGGTGCAAACTGGCTGTTGTAGAGCTTTGCATAGAAGCCGTTTTTAGCCATCAGGGTATCATGGTTTCCCTGTTCGATGATCTTGCCGTTGTTCATGACGAGTATTATCGTTGCGTTCCTGATTGTGCTGAGTCTGTGGGCTACTACGAAGCTTGTACGTCCTTCCATGAGAGTGTCGAATGCACTCTGGACAAGAAGCTCGGTACGGGTATCTATGCTGCTTGTAGCCTCGTCCAGGATAAGCATCGGGGGATGGGTGAGCATTACACGTGCTATGCACAAAAGCTGTTTCTGTCCCTCGGAGAGACTGTTCTCTGTTAGTGTGGTATCGAGGCCGTCGGGGAGGGCTGATATGAAATCCTCCGAGTGGGATTCGAGTACGGCTTTCTCTATCTCCTCGTCTGTTGCATCGGGTTTGCCGAATGTAATGTTATCCCTTACCGTCCCCGATTTTATCCATGTTTCCTGGAGTACCATTCCGTAGGAGGCGCGGAGAGAATGCCTGGAGACTGTGAGTATGTCGGTACCATCTATCTTTATCTTTCCCTTATCGGGATCGTAGAAGCGCATGAGGAGATTGATGATTGTAGTTTTTCCGCAGCCTGTCGGGCCTACTATTGCAACCCTTGTGCCTCTCTCCGCCCTGAGGGAGAGATTTTCGATGAGGGACTTCGATTTATCATAGGAGAATGCAACATCATCTATCTCCACATCTCCTCTGACATCCTTGAGAGTCTCCTTCTCGTCTTCCTTCTCCTCCTTCTCGTTGATGAGTTCGAAGACACGGGAGGCGCATGCAAACGAGTTCTGGAGCTCCGTGATGACACTGCTTATATCATTGAAGGGCTTCATGTACTGGTTGGCGTAGCTCAGCATCACGGAGAGCCCTCCGACTGTCAGCGCTCCATTCGGGATGAGTATGATACCTATCAGGGCTACGACGGCATAGATAAGGTTATTGACGAATCTTGTCGAGGGGTTTGCAAGGGATGAGTAGAAGATGGCGCTCTTACTTGCATCAGCAAGCCTGTCGTTGAGGACCTTGAATCTCTCCCGGGCCCTCTCTTCGTAGCCGTATCCTTTGACTATCTTGATTCCTCCCACCATCTCGTCGATGAGTGCAGTCTCATCTCCGCGGGCCTCGCTCTGGGCACGGAAGAGATTGAACGACCTTGATGATATGAAGGAGGAGACAAGGAAGCTCAGCGGGGTGAGGAGGATTACGACAAGGCTAATCCATATATTCTTCGAGAACATGAAGTAGATTGTGGCGATAATCGTTACAACTCCGCTGAAGAGTTGTGTAAAGCCCAGTAAGAGGCCGTCCGATAGTACATCGGTATCGGTGATGATTCTGCTTACGATATCTCCTGAAGTGTGGCCGTCAAGGTAGGAGAGGGGAAGCTTCTGTATGTGCTCTATGAGATCGTTTCTTATGTCCCTTACGACAGAGTAGGTTATCTTGTTGTTGATGAGGTTCATAAGGTAAACAAAGAGTGCGCTTACCGCCACACAGACAAGAATCTTTAATAGATAGACAGCAAGAGAGGTGGAATTGACATTCCATCTGTCGACAAGCTGGTCTATGGCATCGCCGAAGAGAATGGGCACGTACAATTGCAGGAGAACGGTTGACAGGGCAAACAAAAGGCTTAAGACAAGAAGGAATTTATAGCCTTTGAGGTATTTCATCAATTCTTTGATTGTCTCTCTGTTAAGATTAAGTTTCTTCATTTCAAGGCCTCCTTTCTCTCTTCGGGAAACTGGGAGTAGTAGATATCCTGATAGATTTCATTTGTTCCGAGAAGCTCGTCATGTTTTCCCTTTCCGACGAGTCTTCCCCTGTCGAGTACGAGAATCATGTCGGCATCCTTCACAGATGATATCCTCTGGGAGACTATGATTTTCGTCATGCCCTTTATACTCTTCACAGCCTTTCTCAAATCGGCATCGGTCTTGAAATCGAGTGCACTCGAGGAGTCGTCGAGAATGAGAATCTCTCCTCCCTTTGTGAGGGCGCGTGCTATCGTAAGCCTCTGTTTCTGTCCCCCAGAGAAGTTGCGACCGTTCTGCTCGACCGGAGCGTCAAGTCCGCCTTTCTTCTCGACTATCTCTTCAGCCTGAGCTTTCCTTATGGCCTCCCTGACTATCTCGTCCGTGGCGTTCTCATTACCGAGAAGCATGTTGGATCTTATTGTTCCCTTGAAGAGCTGGGCCTTCTGGGGAACCACTGTTACAAGAGATGATATTCCCTTCTTCGTGTATGTCTTCACATCATTTCCGTTTACTTCCACGCTTCCACTTCCTGCATCATAGTAACGGGGGATGAGGTTGATGAGTGTCGTCTTGCCGCTTCCCGTTCCTCCTATGATACCGACTGTCTCTCCCTTGTTGACAAAGAATGAGATATCCTCCAGAGCTGGTTTTCCTCCGCCTTCATATGTAAACGTAACATTATTGAAGGAGATGGCCTCTTCTGTCTCTTTCTTCTCCGGATTCTTTTCAGGATAGTCCATACCTTCATCCAGAAGCATTACATTCTCGACTCTCCTGCAGCATGCAAGAGCCTTGTTGATTGTAATTATGAGGTTTGCAAGCTTGATGAGTTCCACGATGATCTGGAGCATATAGTTGTAGAGGGCCACGACTTCACCCTGGTTGAGCTCCCCCAGCTCCACCTGGACGGCCGACCTCTTTATGAGAATGACCGTAGCAATGTTTATGAGGACGTATGTTACAGGATTGAGGAGGGATGATATCTTTCCGACAAATAGATTGAGGTGTGTCAGAGCGCTGTTGTTCTCCCTGAACTCCTCAACGCTTTTCTCTTCTCTGTTGAACGCTCTTATTACCCTCACGCCTGTGAGATTCTCACGTGTCAGGGTGGTCACCCTGTCAAGGGAGGACTGGCTTTCCGAGTAGAGCGGAATCGAGAGCTTCATTATTACGAATGTGACGATAAGAAGCACCGGTATGGAGAGCAGGAAGACAAGAGAGGCCCTTACGTTGATTATAAGTGCCATGACTGCGGCGCCGAAGACTATGAAGGGACTCCTGAGGAGAAGCCGCAGGGCCATATTGAGTCCTGTCTGAATCTGATTGACGTCATTCGTGAGACGGGTGATGAGTGTGCTGCTTCCCTTCTTATCGAGAGTGGAGAACGAGAGCTTCTCGATATGAGTAAAGAGCTCGTAGCGCAGTGTTGTAGCATAGCCCACGCTCGCCCTGGCCGAGAAATACTGCGCCACTACGGAGCATGAGAGTCCGAGGACGGCCATGAGGATGAGAAGTAAGAAGTATTGTATGACCTTTGCCTTCTCCTCAGGGTAGGGGGTATCTATCATGGCTGCCACGATAACAGGGACAAGTAAATCGAAGAAAGCCTCGAGGAGCTTGAAGAGCGGGGCGATTACCGCCTCCTTCCTGTAGGGTTTGAGATAAACTGCCAGATTTTTTTTATTTTCTTTCATATTATTTTTCTTCTTCGAGATACTTTTTTGCTTTTGCGGTGATTTTGTCCGAGTAAGATTCGATTGCCCTGCAGAGTCCCTCTTTGTCGTTATTCTCCACAAGTTTAATCATGTTCTGGAAATCTGAGAGCTCCTCGCACCTTTTCCCGGTCATTCTTATTGCCATGTTCCTGACCATGAGCTGCTGTGCCCTCAATGACGACATTGATTTATCAAGTCTCTGATTTCCGCAGTTCCAGTAGAATGTGCCTATGAAGCGGTGTATGGCATAGACTTCGTCTCTGTCAGTCTTTGCAGAAAGAATGTTGTTATATTGTTCTTTCATATCCGACAGGAGTTTATCCCTGTTGTTGTCAATGGCAAGACGTGCAGCTGCTGTATGCAGTGTGTTGCCAAGCTGCATGATTTCGTCGATATCGTGCTCGCAGAAGGAGATGATGTGTGCCCCGATATTGTTCCGGTAGATGATGATTCCGTCCTGCTGGAGTCTGTTTACAGCTTCCCTTATGGGAGTGCAGCTGACACCGGTTTCCGCCTGGATTTCGGCGACGCTCAGTTTTGAACCTGGTCTGCGCTCGAGATTGACTATGCTGTCTTTCAGCGTTTCGTAGATCTGATCTACAAGTGATTTCTTAATGATTGTTTCCATAATTTTTTTCCAGCATATAAGATACTCTTTTTGTGGATTAAAAGGCAAGTTTTCTCACATATTGCAATATGTAAGATGGCTGAAAACCAGGATGGGGAAAAAGAACAAAAATAAATGTTGCACGATATATCTTGCAAGATATATAATGCTAGCATCACGTAGGGCTTGATGCCTGTCAAAAAAAGGAGATTACAATGAGTAATCAAGTGAAAAGCAAGAATACGTCTTACTTTATCTGGGCTGCCATTTCTCTGGCATTTATGTTTCTATTCAGGTTTATACCACCATTTGCAGGCATTACAGATGTTGGTGTAGGTATCCTGGGTATATTCTTCGGAGTCCTGATTGCGACTGTTGCGACAGGGGAGACCTTCTGGCCTGCCGTCATGGGACTTTTTGCAATGATTATGTGTGGATACTCAACTGCATCCGATCTTCTGAAGACATGGTTCGGAGATACGACCATCCAGCAGATAATCTGGGTCATGGCATTTACCGGTGCTGTCACAGAATCGGGTGCTGTCAATGTACTGGCAAGAAAGATGCTCAAGATCAAATGGCTGCAGGGACATCCTTACAGGCTTGTCTACACGATTTTCTTCACGGTATTCTTCTGCTCTGCACTCGTAAGTTCTCCGACGGCAATGCTCCTCCTCTGGTATCCTATTCTTGACGGTATCTGCGAGACATGCGGTGTAGAGAAGGATACGGACCTCAAGAGAGAACTCCTTCTGGGAGTCTACATTTCGGCAATGGGTGCCTATGTTCTTCCTTTCAAGGGTGTACATCTTTCATCTCTTGCAATCATCAGTGGAATCATGGAGGCAAACGGACTGGCATTCAACAACGGGCTCTATCTTGCTCTTGCATCCGTAATCGTCATTCTTTTCGTAGTCTGCTACGGTCTTTTCATGAAATTTGTCTGGAAAACCGATGTCAAGTGTCTTAAGGATTTCTCATACGATGCACTCGGATTCACCGAAGCAGATACAAAGTTCACAAAGAGACAGATTGTCCTCCTCTCCTTCATGCTCTTCGGTATCTTCTTCCTAATTATCTCGCTTGTCCTTCCGAAGGGATCGGCAATAATGACATTCTACAACAAGGTGGGAACGACATGGATCTGGATTATCCTGTTTGCAGTCCTCTGTGTCATGAGAGATAAGGATGGAAACCCATTCATCAACGGTCCCAAACTTCTCCAGACAAAGACAATGTGGGGTATTGTTGCAGTCGCAGGATGTTTTACAATCTGCGGACGAGCAATCGCAGGTGATGCACTTGGAATCAAACTTGCAATCAGCAATGTTCTATCTCCGATTCTCGGTAACGCTTCCTGGCCTATCATGGTATTCTTCGTAGTCGTCATCTCGACAGTGTTCACCAACTTCACAAACGGTATGCCTGTCAGCTTCACAGTCAATGCAATCTGTATTCCGCTTGCATGTGCAATGCAGATGTCGGGTACCGGTAATGCTACAGCTCTCGGATGTGTTGCCACTGTATCCGGTATGTGTGCATTCCTGACAAACGGTGCCATTGCATACGCTCCGCTGCTTCTGGGAAGAGAGGAGATGACAAAGAAGTTCATGTTCTCGAAAGGTGTTGTCACTAATGTTATCTTTATCGTGGTTGCCTCCGTTCTGGCAATCGTGACAGGTTATATATTCTAAGAGGTGGTTAAGGATTATCTATGGCAAAGACAATAATTGAAAAACAGAGGGAAATACCGGTTTATGCAGAGTGTGATGTGCTTGTCGTCGGCGGCGGCGCTGCGGGGCACTCTGCAGCCGTAGCCGCATCCCGTGCAGGATGTAAGAACGTTATATTGATGGAGCGTTACGGCTACATGGGCGGAGATGTCACAGGAGGCTATGTAATCATGGTTCCAGATCTCTCCTGGTATAACAAGTCGTTCGTAAGAGGACTCCAGGAGGAGTGGTTCACAAGACTTGAGAAAATCCCGGGTGCAGTCAGGGCTCCGCGTCTTGACCAGATTGGGGATACGGATCCGGTTCTTGTACATTCATGGAAAGCCATTCATGACTGTGTCTGTCCGCAGACATACGAAGGCGCTAAACCTGCATGTCTTGTGAGAAGCGTCTATTTCGAGCCGAACCAGCTCAAGATCGAGATGGATAAGATGCTTCTCGAGGAGAAGGACAACATCAGGGTTATGTGTCATACACTCGGTGTCTACCCGATTCTGGAGGATGATAAGATTACCGGTGTCATCTTCGAGTCAAAGGAAGGCCGTAAAGCTATAAAGGCGAAAATAGTCATAGATGCTACCGGAGACGGCGACATCTTCAGACAGTGCGGTGTTCCCTATCAGACACTTGCAGACGGCCAGACGAGATCCAGCACAACGGCGCTTGTCTGGAGAATCGGCGGAATGAACCAGCCGCTCTACAACGAGTGGAAGGAGGCTCATCCTGCAGAGAACAATGCACTCAGGGCGAACCTTGCAAAGATTGCAGGATTCAGGAGCATTCCTCTTCCGTCGAATGACGATACAATCTGCTGGGTTAACAACTGGCATGCCAATAAGGACTGCTCTGTAATAGAGGACCAGACCGTCACCGAGATGGAGACAAGGAATACAATGCGTGACGTTCTTGATTATCTGAAGCAGGCTGTTCCTGCAGCATTCAAGGATGCATACATCTATGATATTGCACCGCAGCTCGGTACAAGATGTTCCGTCAGACTTACCGGTGAGTACGTCATGACAGGCAATGATTTTGCATTCGCCATCCGGCATGATGACGTAATAGCATGGCATTCAACGATATGTCAGCTCAACGACTGCGGTCCTGTGGAGATTCCATACAGAGCTATCCTTCCGCAGAAGATTGACAACCTCATCTGTCCGGGAAGGCATCTTTCTGCCGACAATGTTGCAATCGACTGGCTGAATCTTATTCCGCAGTGCGTAGGCACGGGGCAGGCTGCCGGTGTCGCCGCTGCAGTTGCAGTTGCTACGGGAAAGACAGCCAAGACAGTCGATATCAAGAAAGTGCAGGATATACTTGTAGACCAGGATGTCCCGCTTCCGAGAAATGAGAAATTCCATGCCAAGGATCCTTCCTATCAGGCCCTTGTGGAGGAAAAACAGTACGGACTCTATACAGCACAGGCGAAGATGGCAAGGGAGGAGCTCGAGAAGAGCGGTAAATCCGACGTATTTGTAAACTGTACCTGTTGGAATCCGGCCAACAACAAGAATCAGATGGGAAGTCATTGATTACCCACAGGCCTCTCCGGAGGCCTCTGTTATTAAAAAGGAGATTGATTATGGCTGTTAAGGAGGACTATCTGCCGCCCAAAGGCATTGATGCACTATGCGAGAATGCGGCAGGTGTTACATACGAAAAACTCAGCGAGGACAACATAAGAATAGTCAAGGACAAACTGCTGGATATCACGGGGTGTATTCTCGGCGGTTCCATTGTCAGGGAAGACGCATTTCTTACAGATTACTTCAGGAATATGGGAGGAAAGGAGGAAGCCGCGGTTTTTACAAAAGGATTCAGGATTCCTCTTGTAAATGCCGTCCAGCTCAATTCTCTCTACGCAAGAGCAAACGACTTCGGAGCAATGTTCTTCCGCGTAAGGGATGAACATATCGCCTCTCATAATTCGGAGTCGATAATCCCGATGGGACTTACCTATGCCACTACAAGAAAGGTGAGTGGAAAGGAGTTCATCGCCAATGATGTCGCCGCCGAGGATCTGACCAGCAGGATACTGTATTCTCTTCCTGTAAGGTGGCCTACCGATATGCTTCTTGTGTCGAGCTGCACGACGGCACTTGCATGCCGATATAACGGTTTCAACGGCAGTCAGTTCAAGACTGCACTCTCATATGCCCAGGCTAACTCCACCAATCCGGGTAACAGTTACTACGATTATTCCCAGGAGTTCAAATATCATAATGCAGAGTCATCACGCATGGGGATAATGGCCGTCGAGCTTACAAAAGGCGGCTGGAGAGGGTATCGCGATCCCTATTTCGGACATTGGGGGCTTGTTACGAACCAGATCAAGGACGGCTCGGATCTTCCGGCTCTCTATGAAGGTGTTTTCACCGATCTAGGTAAAGAATTCTATATTGAAGAGAGCTTCAAGCGTTATCCCGGAGGTATTCCGACGACAGCAGCTGCAAACGCAGGAAAGGATGTAAGGGACCAGATTATTTCATGTTATGGAAAACTCGATCCGTCAAAGATAAGGAAGGTTCATGTATCGAGGTCGTCGAAGGTCAGGTACAATTACTATTCGGAACCATTTGTTCTCCGCAATCACATAAATGCACTTTTCTGTTTCCAGTTCAGCGCATGCTGTGCTCTTCTTTACGGTGATGTGGGAGTGAAGAATGTTCAGACGGATGCAATCAATGCCGACAGAGAGCTTGTAAGACTTGCCGAGGAATCTACTTTTGACGTTTTTAATGCCGACACTCCGCTTCTGAAGGTTGTAGTCGAGATGGAGGACGGCAGGGAGTTCTTTTCCATAAAGGATTATGCCGGCAGTATGCATGAATATCCTTCACATGAGTTTCTTGTGTCGAAGTTCACTTCACAGGCCGAGGCTTCAGGCATCATGACAGGGGCGAAAATCAAGAAGATCATCGAGCTTGCGGGAAGAATCGAGACTCTTGAAGACATGAGGGAGTATGTGGAGCTTCTCAATCCATAAAATATTTCTTGCATAATATATCTTGCAAGATAACGAAGTGGAGTTTTATAATATATTCATGGGTGAATCTCTTTTTGATTTTCTTTCTTCTCCGTCCGTCCATACATTCGTCTTTCTTGGAGAGGCGGGCTGCGGCAAGAGCGAACTGGCGATTACACTGGCACTCCGGCTTTCCAAGGAGGGACGGGACGTCAGCTTCTTCGATCTTGATATGACAAAGCCGCTCTTCCGTTCACGCGACTATGAGTCGGTACTGATTGAAAAGGGTGTTGAGGTCTTCTACGAAGAGCAGTTTGCGGATGCTCCCACGACCGGGGGCTGGCTCGAGGTCGAGATGAAGAGGAAGGACAGGTATTGTGTTCTTGATGTCGGCGGGGATTATATAGGGGCCAGAGCTGTCGGAGGTTGTTCTAGACTTTTCAGAGGTGATGACTGTGACGTGTATTACGTCATAAATCCCTATCGTCCCTGGTCCGACACAATCGGACATATAGACGGGGTGCTCTCATCTGTTCTTTCTTCATCCTCCATTCCTCTAAAGAAGGTGAAGTTCATCGCAAATCCCTATCTGGGTTCTTCTACGACTATAGCAGACATAGAGGAAGGGTATTCCCGTCTGATAAGTGAAATCGGGGAGTATGCAGATGTGAGTGCACTTGCTATTCCCAGAGAGATGGTTGACATGATGGAATCGGATATACCGCTGATTCCTGTCGAGAAAAAAATAGTTTACCCATGGTAAAGGAGAATTTATGGCAAAGATTGTTGTCATTTCGGAGCGGTGCAAGGCCTGCGGCTATTGCATTAAGTTTTGCCCTAAGGGATGTCTTGCCTTCGGCAGTGATGTCAATTCGAAGGGCTATGAATTTGTTACAAGCATAAACCCGGATGCATGTATAGGATGTGCCATCTGCGGAAGAATCTGCCCGGACGGGGCGATTGATGTTTATAAGTGAGGTTTTTATGGGTGATAGAGTATTCATGAAGGGCTGTGAGGCTATTGCAGAGGCTGCAGTCAGGGCTGGATGCCGTTTCTTTGCCGGTTATCCGATAACCCCTCAGAACGAGATACCGGAATATTTTTCAAGGAGACTTCCGGAAGTCGGCGGTGTCTTTGTCCAGGGTGAAAGCGAGGTTGCTTCAATAAATATGGTTTACGGTGCAGCTGCTTCCGGAACAAGAAGCATGACAAGTTCTTCAAGCTGTGGAATCAGTCTCAAGAGCGAGGGAGTATCATTCGCTGCAGCGGCAAGGGTTCCTCTTGTATATTGCAATGTTCAGAGAGGAGGCCCGGGAATCGGAGCCATCCAGCCGGCACAGCAGGATTATTTCCAGGCAACAAAAGCCTCGGGAAACGGAGGATTCCAGATGATGGTGCTTGCACCTTCAACTGTGCAGGAGGCCGTCGATCTGACATATGAAGCCTTTGATCTTGCAGACAGGGACAGAAATCCGGTTCTCATTCTTGCTGACGGTGTTATAGGAACGATGATGGAGCCTGTTGTTCTGCCTCCGATGAAGAGCGAAGAAGAGGTGAGGGCGGTCAAGGATGGCAAGAAGAGCTGGGCATGTACAGGGCACAAACTTGACTATGCTCATAGAAGCTGGATTCAGCCCGGCCAGTGGAATACCTCCAGAATGCAGAAGTGCAACGAGGAGGCTGCGGAGCTTTATGCTTCATGGGATAAGGATGCAAGGGTTGAAGAATACATGCTCTCCGACGCTGAAGTCGTGCTTACTGCCTACGGCATATCAGGAAGAATTGCCCGCTCAGCCGTCGATGTGCTGAGACGGGAAGGCGTTAAGGCGGGACTTCTGAGGCCTGTTACAGTTCATCCGTTCCCGTACGGAGCCTATGACAGAATCGACTGGAGCAGCGTCAAGGGCGTCCTCTCCGTGGAGATGAGTATTCCCGCACAGTTCAAGGAGGATGTCAAGGCTGCCGTGAAAGACAGAGCTTACGTCGACGAGTGTCTCTGCTCCGGTGGCAACATCATGACAAGAGAAGCCATAGTAGAAAAGGCAAAGAAAATAGCAGGAGTATAATATGGAGAGAATCTATACAAGAACTAAAACACTTCAGGAGGACAAGGTTTCCGGATTCTGCCCGGGATGTATGCACTCTACAATCATCAAGCTCATTGGCGAGTGCCTTGAGGAGCTCGATGTCGTTGATAAGGCTGTTCTTATCACGGGTGTCGGGTGCTGTGGTCTCCATATGGATTACATCGCATATGATACCATTACATCCCCTCACGGAAGGGCATGTGCAGTCGCAACCGGTATAAAGAGAACCAATCCCGATACTCTGGTCATGACATATCAGGGGGACGGTGACCTGGCATCCATAGGACTTGCGGAGACGATGAGTGCAGCCAACAGAGGCGAGAATATAACGGTTATCTTCGTAAATAACGGTATCTACGGCATGACAGGAGGCCAGATGGCTCCGACGACTCTGGTCGGAATGAAGGCGACAACGGCACCGAAAGGCAGGAATCCCGAGGAACACGGATATCCGATGCATGTATGTGAACTTCTGGACAGACTTACTGCACCGTATTATCTGGAAAGAACAAGCTGCAATAATCCTACCAATGTAATGAAGACTAAGAATGCAATCAAAAAGGCATTTTCAAACCAGCTGAACGGAAAAGGCTTCTCGCTTGTAGAGATTGTAACGAGCTGCCCGACCAACTGGGGGCTTGATGCCATGAAATCTCTGGATTTTCTCGAGAACAATATGTTCAGGGAATTTCCTCTCGGAGTTATCAGAGACAGAAGTAAGGAGGATAAGTGATGGAGACCAATCTTTGTGTTGCAGGATTCGGCGGCCAGGGTGTCATGACACTCGGTAAGTTTCTTGCAGAGGCGACATGCCGTTCTACAGATAAGTTTGTTACATTCTTTCCTTCTTACGGCGCCGAGCAGCGCGGGGGAACAGCAAACTGCTTTGTCGTAATTTCCGATGATCCCATCGGTGCTCCCCTGGGAGATGTCATGGATGATCTTATTGTCATGAATAATCCCAGCCTCGGAAAATTTCTCCATACAGTTAAAAAGGGTGGAACGGTTTTCATCAATGACACAATCGTTACAGATCCGATTGTGAGGGATGACGTCAAAGTCGTCAGAGCTCCGGTAACTGCACTGGCACTTGAAATCGGGAATGCCAAGGTATTGAACATCATAATGCTCGGTGTTTATGTCGGCTATACAGAAGTTATCGCCCCGGATGTCGTTTGGGAGACGATTGAGCATAAGCTTTCATCAAAGCCCAAACTCCTTCCATTGAATAAGACCGCTTTCGAGAAAGGGCTCGAAATAGGCAGAAGCCAGAGGTGAAGAATGGTATTTCATAATTTCGATGAGATGATATCAAAAGTTAAGGGGGCTCCTGACAAGGCTAGGCTTGTTGTAGCCGCAGCAGGGGATGAACACACACTTGATGCAGTGGTGGAAGCCCGGAGAGAAGGGATAATCGAGCCCGTTCTTGTCGGGGACAGAGCGGTTATCCTGGAGATTCTTTCAAAGCTTGGTGAAGAGATTCCTCCAGAGAATATCTATGATGTCCCTGATATTGTCCAGGCGGCTGAGAAGGCCGTCAGCCTCGTAAGGGATGGCATGGGCGACTTCCTCATGAAGGGCAGGATGGATACTGCCGTAATACTCAAAGCCGTAGTCAACAGGGAACACGGACTGGGGAAGGGCGGCCTAATGAGCCATTTCTCCGCTTTCGAGATTCCGGGATATCATAAGATTCTTGTACCTGTGGACGGCGGAATGGTTACCTATCCATCTTTGGATCAGAAGAAGGAGATTATAGAGAACACTGTACAGGCTCTGAGAGCCATGGGGTATGAGTGTCCGAAAGTCGGGGTGCTGGCATGCATAGAGAAGGTCAACCCCAAGATGCCGGAAACTGTCGAAGCAAGAGAACTTCAGGAGATGAACCGTCGGGGTGAGATAGAAAACTGTATTGTCGAAGGTCCGGTTTCATATGACTGTGCAATGAGCAGCGAAATAGCTTCGTACAAGGGATATGAGAGCAGGATTGCCGGTGATGTAGATATTCTCGTTGCTCCGAATATCCATACCGGAAACATCATGGGCAAGATGCTTACCGTCACATGCGGTGCGAAGATGGCAGGCTTCATAGTCGGTGCAAGATGTCCAGTCGTCATGACCAGCCGCGGTGCATCGCCGGAGGAGAAGTATCTTTCGATAGTCATTGCTGCGAGTGCGATTGAGAGGTCAAGATGAAGAGAATACTTGTTTTGAATCCCGGTTCCACTTCTACGAAAATTGGAGTGTTCGAGGACGAGAAGAAGATTTTTGTCGAATCCATACGTCATACCGCTGAAGAGCTGAGCGTTTTCGATAAGGTGGTGGATCAGTATGATTTCAGACTTGCCCTGGTAGAAAAGACGCTGAAGGAAAGAGGGTATCAGCTCTCCGATTTCGATGCCGTAGTCTCCAGAGGGGGACTATTGAGATCAATCAAGGCCGGAGCATATTATATTAATGAAGATATGGTCTGGCAGCTGAGAAACAGGCCGCGCCATGAACATGCGTCGAATACAGGGCCCCTGATTGCCTATGCAATTGCTCAGAAGTACAACATTCCTGCATTCATCTATGACGGTATAACGGTAGATGAGATGACTGAAATCAACAAGATTACAGGGCTTCCGGGAATGAGACGGAAGGGCATGGGCCACAATCTCAACACCAGGGCGGCGGCACTGCGCTATGCCAGAGAGAACGGCAGAGCTTATAAGGATATAACAGTCATTGTCACCCACCTTGGCGGAGGTATATCTGTAAATCTGCATCATAACGGTAGAATCGAGGATTTTATCAATGATGAAGAGGGAGGATTCTCTCCGGAGAGAACAGGTGGTTTACCGATGTTCGATCTCATTGCAGCCTGCTATGAAGAGGGAATGACAAAAGAGAAGATGATGAAGATAGTCAAGACGAAAGGAGGGCTTGTGGCCCACCTCGGGACTACTTCATGTGAGGATGTCGAGAAAAGAATAGCCGAGGGAGATGAAAGGGCTAAACTCATTTATGATGCAATGGCCCTCAATGTTGCAAAGAATATCACAAAGCTTGCTCCGGATGTCTGTGGAAAGCTTGATGCGATAATCATTACCGGTGGAATAGCATATTCGGGTTACATAACTTCCTATATCAGAAATTGTGTCGAGTTCCTCGCACCTGTCGTCATCTATCCAGGTGAAGATGAGATGCAGGCACTTGCCAGCGGAGCATTCAGGGTGCTCTCGGGCGAGGAGACGGCAGAAGTCTACGTCAGGACAGATAACCCGATAGAGTAATCGTCTATGAAGGAACGTGAGAAAGAAGATGAGAGTACAGTGCTCGAAAACGGGTGCGGGGAGCAGAATGGACTTTCTGCTTCTTACTTCTCTTCTTTGATTAATCAGCCTGTGTGCATGACCGATGGCTGCTGCAACGGCTGCGGACGCTGTCAGCATTGACAGTATTTCATTATATCAACTGGAGAAATGGCCTTTAACTCATTTTTGAGTCTCCTGTATGTTTGTTATTGTGTTAAAGGTCATTTCTTTTTTTTGCTACGTGGTTTGTATTGGAAAATGAGCAGAAGAATCTTCTATCTTTTCAGCGGTGTCTGTGTCCTCCTTGTTTCCGGGATGGTATATGCATGGTCGGTTTTCTCCGAGTCAATTCTGAAGGAATATCCTTTCTGGAGTAAGGCATCCCTTTCTTTGACCTTCACATTTGTCATGGTCTTCTTCTGTCTTGGTGGGTTCGCCGGCGGATATATCCTGAAAAGAGTAAAACCTTCCTTCTGTGTATTCCTCTCAGGTGTATTTTTCTTTGCAGGCTTCAGACTTGCTTCCCTTGCAGAAAGTCCGTATATGCTTTATGTCGGATTCGGACTCCTGTGCGGCCTGGGCTCCGGACTGTCATATAATGCGGTAATGTCCTCCGTGTCTAAATGGTTTTCCGGCCGTCAGGGGATGATATCCGGAATACTTCTTATGGGGTTCGGGCTTTCCTCGTTCATCATCGGCAGGTTATTCCAGTCTGCAGCCGATGCATCATCATGGAGAAGTTCATTCATACTGCTGGGTAAT
>CAVJJV010000145.1:0-8666 GCA_963650055.1 Comamonas kerstersii
ATTAAGAGTAATTGATGTAAAGGGAGAAAATCCACATTCTCTACACTTTTCATTTCCACGTTTCTTATTATCTTTTTAAAGGAGGTGCTATGGCGAATATACCGCTTCTTATTGACATAGAATCGAAGAAGAAGGAACTTGCTGAGAGGATGGAGAAGCAGATGAGGGCGCGTCTCCAGAGCTCGACATATCCCCTGAGGGAGCTTCTTTCCTACTACAGGTCGGCAATGATGGAGGTCGAGACGAAGTTCAGGGTTCTCGACGAGCAGTTCTCCCTCTCCTATGACCGTAATCCCATCGAGTCGATTTCATCCCGCCTCAAGAGCATCGACCAGATATACGACAAGGCGAGACGGAAGGGGATAGCGATCAACCTGGGGGAGATCGAGAAGAACATCTACGATATTGCCGGTGTAAGGGTGGTCTGTCCCTTCGGAAAGGATATCTACATGCTCCGCGATTCCATCCTTATGCATGACGATGTAACTCTCTTCGAGGAGAGGGATTACATAAAGAACCCGAAGGCGAGCGGATACCGCAGCCTCCATCTCATCGTCGAGGTCCCGATCTATCTTGATAAGGGAAAGCGGCAGATGAAGGTTGAAATACAGCTGAGAACCATGGCGATGGACCAGTGGGCCTCCCTTGAGCATAGACTCATGTACAAGAAGGATATCCCGGATGATATTGCCGGGGAGCTCAGAAAGAAACTCCTCGAGTGCGCAGAACTTAACAGAGAGCTCGATAAGACCATGCAGGATATAAAGGACGTGACGGATCTCTACATTCCTCAGAATTAGTCTTTGAGGAGTCCCTCTATTACTCTTCCCTCCACATCGTCCATTTCGATACCGAAGAGCGAGAGAATCGTCGGTCCTTCGTCGACCATGCGGGCCCAACCGATTCTCTTTCCCTTTCCAGCTCTCTTACCCGATACGACAAACGGAGGCTTTGGAC
The DNA here is from genome assembly GCA_963650055.1 of Comamonas kerstersii. Classification (GTDB taxonomy): domain Bacteria; phylum Spirochaetota; class Spirochaetia; order Sphaerochaetales; family Sphaerochaetaceae; genus Ornithospirochaeta. Next base: position 958 of record CAVJJV010000145.1, read on the forward strand.
CCCTCTCGGGGGAGTAGCCGTGGGTCGAGAATGAGATATTGTACCTGTCGGCTTCTTTCCTCCCCATGAGAACCGGCGTCGAGAGAGAAGGGGAGAAGACAAGACCGTCTGTGCTTTCGATTACAAGGGAGAAGGGACCTGCGAGATGGTAGGTCTCATTCACTTCGAATGCCGTCATTATCCTCGATATTACTCTGGGGTACTCTCTCTTGATTTCCTCCAATACCGTCAGAGCCTCTTCTTCTCTTATATTCTTCAAAAAGATTTCAGACGAGAATGACGAGGGGTGTGCGATGATGGAGTAGTCTTCTATCCTGCCCCCTTCCGTTTTTATATATCCCTTCTCCATGAGGACTCTGTTGATCGAGAAAACTCTCTCCACATTCATCTGGCCGTGGTCTCCGAGAAGAAAGAAGGTGGTATCGGGGTAGGAGCCGCTCTCTTTTACGGCCTTTATGATTTCTCCGAGGGAATCATCTATGAAGTCATAGGCATCCTGCAGAACAGAGGGAGAGGAGCCTCTCTCATGTTTCTTGTGGTCTATATCGGAGAGGTGGATGAGCATCAAATCGGGCCTCCGGTCGCGTATTATGTCCAGGGCGGAGTGAAGCGTCAGGAGGTCATAGAAGGGTTTTGTCCTCTCGAGAAGGTAATGCCTGTTCTTTTCAAAGATATCCCATGCGGAGGGGCTTACAGCTTCCCTGTACATCTCCTCCACGTCTACTGTGTTCTTTGTCGGCCATATCTCGGGAATTGTATACTCCGCGTTTCCTCCCGCAAGTGTCGGCCAGCCGCAGGACGATGTTACAAGGCTTCTCTCGCCAGCGTAGTCGATGATTGTCTTTTTTCTGTGGTATTTTCCCCACCAGAACCACTCGTTATCCTCTTTTTCCGTATCGAAGATTTCATTGTGGTATATACCGTTTCTGTCAGGCCAGCACCCTGTGATGACTGCTGCGTGACAGGGATATGTATATGTCGGGTAGACACAGTGGATATTCTCTACGACAGCAGAGGAGGAGAGAAGGGATGAGAAGTTCCTCCTCTTTCCGAGCTCCTTGAGGTCTACTCCCGTCATTGCGTCGATACTTATTACAACAGCCTTCCCGTCTTTCATTTTCTCCTCCCGTTGAGTCTCAGAAAGAGATGCTGCGGCAGCTCATGGATAAGGAGAATACCCAATACTATCCCCAGTGTTGCCTTGAGTGCATTGTTTCCGCTTTTCAATGCCTTATCGAGATTCTCGGAAACAAGGTAGTAGACCGTCCAGTATATATCGGCTCCGGGAACGAGGGTGAATATCCCGGCAACGAGGAAGATTATCTCGGGGCTCTTCATCCTTACTGCCCAGAAGCGGGCGAGGAAAGTGACGATGAGGGACGCGGAGAAGATAGCAAAAGTCAATCCGATCATAGGCTCAAGGAAGGCATATACCACCCAGCCTATGACACCGATAAGGCCGCAGGAGAGCCAGTAGCGCGCAGGGATATTGTAGAGAATCGAGAAGGCGGTTGTGCCGATGAAAGAGGCAAGAATTACATACCAGCTCATAGGAGCAGTCCTCCCTTTATTCTCGAGTAGACGGCAAGTACGACTCCGACTCCAGTTGCGATGCATATGAAGACGAATATGGAGTCGAGAAGCCTCACGACTCCCGAAAGATAGTCTCCCTTCGTTATGTCCCTTATTCCGTTGACGAAGCTCACTCCCGGTATAAGGGGAATGATCGATCCTGCTATCATGGCATTCATATTCTCGCTCAGTCCGTATTGGTGGAAGAGGAGACATATCACAGTCACAAGTGCGGACCCGAGAAGATTTGTTGTGATGCGGCTGAGGTGACGCGATGCGATGAACTGGATGAAGAGTCCGAGAATGAAGCCTGCAGTCAATGCCCCGACGGCATCGGTGAGCCGACCGTTATAGAGGAAGGTGAAGGCTCCGGATCCCAGTGCCGTCGCCGCCACGAGAAGCCAGCTGGGTTCATTATGGAGGCTGTCGATTCTCCTGAGCTCACGCTTTACTTCTTCGATGGTGTATTTCCCGCTGCATATTTCACGCGAGAGCTGGTTTACCGCCGTCACCTTTGCAAGGTTGGCCTTGTTTGATGGAATGAATTTCACTCTCGATGAGGAGTTGCCGTTCCCGTCCTGGGCGCTGGAGAGTATGCCGTTCGTGAGGACGAAAAAATCGCCGTCCTTCATTCCGTAATGGGTGGCGATTCTGATTAGCGTATCCTCTACACGGAAGGTTTCGGCGCCGTTTTCAAGCATTATCCTTCCCGCTTCCGTGCATATATTCAAGATATCTGAAAGTTTTTCGTCCATTTCTTTCACCCTGCCGACAATATTATTCCATTAGGCCGGCAGAGTGAAGATATTTTCCTACTTGAGAGTGGATCTCGAGAGAAGTTCAACTGCCTCCGCCTCACTGAGGTTGTAGGACCAGAGGAGGGAGAAGATTTCCTGGGCCTTCTCGACCATGTCGTAGTCGTAGAGGTCGGGGTAGACGAGGTTGCCAAGCCACCATACTCCGAGGAGCATGTTCATTGACGGGGGATTCGCCATCCAGTTGTACGGAGAAGAGGGCACTTCATAGTATGCACCGTTCTTCACCGCCTCGAGTTCGTTCCATGCTTCATCGGATGAAACCGTGTCGTAGGCAGAGCCGGATGTGAAGACGATTACGTCCGGCTTGGAGAGAAGTACGGTCTCCATGTTGACTGCATTGCCCGTTCCCTTGTTTCCAGCCTTCTCGAGTACGACTGCGTTGTCTGCTCCGATGAGTGTTATGACCTGGGCATGTGTCGTTCCGAGGGGGAAGACGTTGAGGCCGCTCTCACCGGTTGCATACATCACGCTCTTACGGGTCTCGTCTGTAATGAGGGAAGAGTTCTTCTCGGCCATGCTCAAAGTCTCCTCCACAAAGAGAGCAAGTTCCTCTCCCTTCTCCTTCTTATTGAAGATTTCCCCGAGGGAACGGAAGGCAGATGCCATGTGTGTAAGATCCGATTCGATGAAGATTACAGGAATACCAACCTGCTCCTGGAGAGTATCCATGTCTTCCTTGATACCGTCCTTGTAGTCACCCATATCGATGATTACATCGGGGTCGAGAGCAAGAAGCTGCTCGAGATTGAGAGTGGCCTTTCCGCCGTAGAACTGCCCCGTTTCAGGAAGAGAGGAAATCCTCTCGGGGACAAAACGTGCCGTGGATGCGGAAAGCGCTGCGTTTACCGATACCATCTCGTCGGGTGCGAATACGGATAGGAACATCGTTGCGACGGCTCCGGATGGTGCGACCTTCTTTACCTCGAGGGGAAGTACAACTTCTCTTCCGCATGAATCTACATAGACTCTTTCTTCTACAACTGCCGCAGTCTCTTCTTTTACAGGCTGAGCGGTGACTGCACTGAGAGTAAGTGCAATACAGAATATAGTGATGAGAATTCTTTTCATCTGTAACTCCTTTTCATTGTATTTTCCAAAAAATAACGGAGTTGGTCAATTGAACTCCGTTTTATGATATGACGTACAAAGGGCCTCCCGCCTGTCTCTATAGGTTTCTTCCGCCTTTGTGTGATATCTTCCGTATCTTGGTCGCAAGTTCCTTCGAGAGAGCGCTCACGTCGGAGAGCCTCCATCTCCAGTTACCGCTTGAGGTTCCGGGAGTGTTGATTCTTGCTTCCTCCCCAAGTCCCAGCCAGTCGGGAAGGGGGACAATCATCATGTAGGAGCGGCTCTCCATCCCGCTTCTAATTATCGCCTCCGGGAGTTCCGTTTCGTCTTTTACGCCAAGTGATGCAAGAGCCTTCTTGACACTCTCCTTATTGAGAGGATTTTCAATCCAGCCTTTGAGGGTGCTGTTGTCGTGTGTGCCTGTAAAGCAGACAGAGTGCTCCGGGTAATCACTGATTTCTCCCTGTCCTTCCTCCCTCGAGTCGAAAGCGAACTGGAGAACCTTCATACCCGGCCATCCGGATGCCTTCAGGAGGGATGCAACACTCTCTGTAAGGTACCCCAGGTCCTCGGCTGTGAATGAGATATCGGGAAAGGAGGAGTTGAGAGTATCGGTAAAAGCACGCCCCGGGCCTTTCACCCAGCGTCCGACACGCGCTGTCTTCTCTCCGTACTTTACTGCATAGTAGCTATCCAGTCCCCTGAAGTGGTCGAAGCGGAGGACATCATATAGCTTTCCCTGAGCCTCTATTCTTCTCTTCCACCATGAAAAACCGTCTTTTTTCATTTTATCCCAGTCGTAGAGTGGGTTCCCCCAGAGCTGCCCGTCTTTGTTGAAGTAGTCCGGCGGTACACCGCTGACCTCTCTCGGAATGCAGTTCTCGTCAAGCTGGAAGAGCTCGGGGGATGCCCAGACATCCTGGCTGTCCGGGGAGACATATATCGGTATATCCCCGATAATCCCTATATCCTTACTTCGTGCATAGTCCCGCAGGTCTTTCCACTCCTTGAAGAAGAGAAACTGGATGAATGTGAAGAAGGAAATATCGTCCTTGAGCTCTTCGCGGTACCTCTCGAGAGTCTTTCTGTCTCTCATCAGAGCCTTCCTGTCACTCCAGGAAGTAAGCCCCTTCATGGAGAAGTGACGCTTTAGTGCCATGAAGAGAGCATAGTCATCTATCCATGACCTGTTCTCTTCTTTAAATTTCTCCACTTCCTCCCGGTACCTGTCTCTTCCTCTCATGTAGGCACTGTAAAGTACATCGAAGCGGGATGAGTATATAGCCCCGTAGTCAACAGAAGAGGGATCATCCCCCCAGTATTTCGACTTTACTTCCTCTTTTCTCAGGAGTCCGTCTTCGATGAGGGTGTCGAGGTCGATGAAGTAGGGGTTCCCGGCAAAGGAGGAGAGAGCCTGGTATGGGGAGTCTCCGTAGCTTGTCGGGCCGAGGGGGAGTATCTGCCAGTATTTCTGGCCGCTTTCATGTAGAAAATCTATGAACCTGTATGCACTTTTACCGAGTGTTCCTATCCCGTACGGGGAGGGAAGTGAAAAAAGCGGCATAAGGATTCCCGAGTATCTTTTTTTCATTATTTTCTCTCTTTAAATACCGCCCTTCTCCGGGGCGGTATGAAATCTAAAGGGTCAATCAACCCTTTACAGCTCCGGCTGCAACACCCTTGATGATATATTTCTGGCAGCAGAGGTAGAATACTATCACCGGTATGATTCCGAGGAGAATCATTGCCATTGTAGCGCCGAGGTCGACTCTGCCGTATGAACCCTGGAGGTACTGTATATGAATAGGTATCGTCATGTACTTGTTCCTGTCCAGTACGAGATAGGGAAGGAGGTAGTCGTTCCATACCCACATGATTTCAAGGATGGCGACGCTGATGAGGGTGGGCTTGAGGACGGGGAGTACGATTGTGAAGAATGTCCTTACAGGCCCGCAGCCGTCGATTGTCGCAGCCTCCTCCATCTCGAGGGGGACGCTCTTTACAAAGCCTGCAAACATGAAGATTGCAAGACCGGCTCCGAAACCGAGGTATACAACGGGAATCGTGAAGGGTGTGTTGAGCTTCAGCGTATCCGCCGTACGCGAGAGCGTGAACATGACCATCTGGAAGGGAACGACCATCGAGAAGACACAGAGGTAATAGACTATCCTCGAGACGGGTGAGTCTATACGTGAAATGTACCATGCACTCATTGAAGTGCACAGGAGAATCAGGAAGGTCGATGCCAGCGTGATGTAGAATGAGTTGAATACACTCTTCAGGTATGGATAGTTACCGGCATTGGCTCCGTTGACGAAGTTGCTGAACCCGGCCCACATCTCGCCGAAGGGAAGCTTGAATGTCGCTGTCTTTACGTATGTGTTGATCTTGAATGAGTTCACAAGAACCATGAAGACAGGGAAAATCCACACTAGAGCAAGAATAATAAAGACACAGGTCAATATGTTGAGGCGTATCTTTTCGCTTTTCAATCCGGCCATTACTGCTGTACCTCCTTTTCTCTTGTGAATTTGAGCTGCAGAAGCCCTATGGCTGCAACAAGTATGAAGAAGATGACGGCCTTTGCCTGGGCTGTTCCTCTTGCACTGGCATTGTTGCCGTAGAATGTTGAGTATATGTTGAGGGCGAGCATCTCGGTTGTCTTGATGACGGATCCGTCTTGATTGAACACGAATGGCTGCCCGCCGTTGAGTGCAAGGTTCTGGTCGAAGAGCTTGAAGCCGTTTGAAAGCGTCAGGAAGGTGCATATCGTAATGGATGACATGACATTCGGGATCGTGATTTTAGTCAGCGTCTGCCAGCCTGAAGCACCGTCGATTTCAGCAGCTTCCATCATGTCTTCCGGAATTGCCTGCAGTCCGGCTATGTAGATGATCATCATGTAGCCGATCTGCTGCCAGCACATGAGGATTATGAGTCCCCAGAAGCCGAGGGATGTGCTCATGAGTATCGAGGTGTTGTATCTGGAGAGTATGCCGTCGAAGATCATCGACCATATGTACCCCAGTACGATTCCGCCGATGAGGTTGGGCATGAAGAATATAGTCCTGAAGATGTTGCTTCCCTTCATCTTCTGCGTCAAAGCCAGAGCCAGAGCGAAGGCGAAGAGGTTGATAAGCACCACGGAGATCAATGTGTAGAGTGCAGAGTACCAGAATGCATGAAGGAAGGACGCATCCTGGAAAGCTTTTATATAGTTGGAGAATCCCACCCACTTTGCATCGGATGTAATTCTGAATTGGCAGAACGATAGATAGATGCCCTGCAGAAAGGGCCATACGAAACCTATGACGAAACAGACGATTGTGGGGCCCATGAAGAGGGGAAACCACCGCTTTATAGGTTTCTTTATGAGAGTGGAACTAAGTCCTCCCTCGACTTTATGTTTGTTACGTGGTTTTGAAGCCATAAGAAATCTCCTGGGAGATGAAAATGTCGGATGAAAAGAAAAAGACAAGGGCGGGAAGAGCCCGCCCCTGTTTGAGAGCTTAATGCTCCTTTGCGTACTGTGTAGCCCAGCCCTGTACGAAAGCTGTCTTGACAAGTTCCCATGTCTCTGCACTCGGTGCGTTGTCATACTGGTTCATAGCAGAAACAAGACCTGCTCTCCAGTCGTCGACTGCCGGCGTGTAGTTGAATGCCCAGACCATCGTGTAACAGCCTTTGTTTGCATATTCTTCAGCTGCCTTGAGGAAGATGTTTGTTGTCTCGGGAGCCTTCTTATAAGGAATGACGCCGAATTCCTGGCTCATTACCTTTGTGCCCTCTTCGCTTGTAACCATCCAGTACATGAAGTCGAGTGTTGCCTGGATATCTTCTTCAGAAGCATACTTGTTGACTGCCCAGTAGTTCTCTGTACCGCAGTTGAGACCTGCCTTCTCCTCACCTTCAACTCCGCAGTAGAACGGAATCATTGTAAGGGAATCGGGATCCATGCCGTACTTTCCTGTGAGGCCTGATTCCTCCCAGCTTCCGTTCTGGAAGAATACAGCCTTTCCTGTTCCGAATTCAGCTTCTGCATCGTATCCGCCTGTTGCGAGTGAGGAAGGAGCGTATGCGCTGTTGTTGATGTAGAGATCCCAGAGGTTCTTGAAGTTGTCAAGATACTTACCTGTGATTTCCGCAGGCTGAGGACCGCCTGTCCAGCCGTCGTCTCTTGCTTCATAGTAGAGAGCAGCGTTTGCAAGGTGACCTGTGAATCTCCAGCTTGATGAGCCGTCCATGCCGCTT
>CAVJJV010000146.1:0-617 GCA_963650055.1 Comamonas kerstersii
GGTTTTATGATAATTTTTAATGTCGGAAATCCACGAGTTCAGATCACTTACGTCGCGGATCCTGTTCTTCGCTGTATATGAGAAGTTGATCAGATCCTTGAATTTAACGTACTGCTCCTCTCCGATTTCATCCATGAGCTCTCTGGAGTCGGGAATGCTGATGTCATACCTCGGTGGAATTGCACCGGTAAGAATATAGACTGCCTTTGCAACGCTTAAATCATCGCAAACAATATCATCATCGATGCCGAGTGTTTCCTTCTTCACTACAGGCAGGTAAATATCATTGCTGTTCGGGCGGTGATTATTCAGAATTTTCCTGGTTTCTTTGATTTCTTCGTCATCCGAGAATTGGGTGTCAGTCCAGGGCAGGCGGTAGGAAGCGAAGCCGAGAGGAGCAAGAGATGCACCCATGAGCCATGCATAGTTATCGCCGCTTTCAAGCAGCAGAAAGTACCCGGCAACAACCTTATATGGGTCAAATGGCCCTACGGAGCGGAAAGGATTCGTGTATCTGTTGACAAGGCAGGAGACAGCAAAGATTCCGAGGACATAGTTGTCATTGAAATTGACTGATGTGAATTCCAACCTGTCTTTATCCTCCATGAGCTTATCGA
>CAVJJV010000146.1:627-3620 GCA_963650055.1 Comamonas kerstersii
CTTTCTGAACTCTGCGGGCGTAATCGATGGGGAGGATAATTCCTCGCTGCGGCAGAATTCCATGTATTCCAATCTGCTCTCAAGCTTGGTTTTCGCCTTCTCTATGTTGTCTCTGGATTCAAAGTATCTGTCGATGAGGGAAAAGAAAAGCAGCTTGTATTCTTCTACTGCCTCGTCTTTGGCTTTCTGTGGAACCATCTCCAGAATGCGGAGGAAAGTATCTCTTGTCTCCGACTTTATGCCTTTTGTGTCTTTCTGCAGAGAGGATGTGTACGGGTCACATATGAGAGGATAGTCAATCGAATGCGATTTCAATTTAGAATACGGGTCATAGTCTATGTTCCTGAAGGCAATATACTGGCATAAGCCATCAATCAGACTGTCGGGATATATCGGATGCAGGGCATCCATACAGCAGTATTTGAAGAAATATTCTTCGGCGTCATCTCCTGCTTTTTCAAAATCGACATCATCCTTCACAAGCTCCGCCAGTCGTCTTATTTTCTCCTTCCCGTTCTCTTCCTGATAAATGCTGTCGAGAAAATAGATGGCGATGGCAGGAATGAATGTGACCTCATTATTGATGTCGTCCGGCCCTTCATAGCATAGTACTGTAAGTTTTGCGCTCTCCTCCTCCCAGTTGAGGAGGGGATATTTTTCTCCGAACTTCTCTTTAAGAATCGGTGCAAAGTACTCTGCGGCCTTTATTTTCCTTTCAGTGGCATCCTGGGTGAAAATCTCCTTGCCCATATACCTTCTGACGAGTGTGTCTTCAGAGAACTCCCTGTTCCTCTGTTTGATATTTTCTCTTATCGTCACTTCTGCCTTCCTTGACGTATCACCAGTAGATGTCGGATTCGTCGTACTCGTACTCGTCATCTATCATTTCCAGTCCGTGCTGCGGCAGGAACTTATCCATTTCATAGCTGATATTCTCAGGGAAGTCCTCAACGACGGGTGGATAGTAATCGTCACATGTGCAGTAATCCTCGAACTCTCCACATATGATTCCGTCAATCTTATTCTCGTAGTAGGAGCGGATATCTTCTGCCTTTAAAAATGGATTCTCCCTGAGCTTATCCTTTAAATCCTTCTCGACAAGCTTCCTGTCTACGACATGTATTGTCATATAGTATGTGTAGGAGTAGTCCGTTTTGCTTCCACCCTTGTACTGCCATGTAGCTTCGCCGCTGCTCCTGATCTCCCATTCCCCTTTGATGAATTCTTCAAGCCCCTTGAATTCGTTCTTCTTCATCTTCGAAAGGGTCTTCGTGTCGTAGAGTGAAGAGAATATATCTGATACGACAGTTGACATCTCTTTGTTGAGAAAGAGTTTTTCTTCGACTTCTTCTGGAATGTTACTCTTGTTCCCGCGTGCGGTCTCTGCCGTAAGGGCGTATAGGGTGACATCGGCAATGCTCCTCTCCGTCCCTTTCTTGACGAGTGTCTTGTAGACACTATTGGCGCAGTCGTAGATATAATCATAACCCTTCTGTGATATGAGCTCTTTGAGTATACTTACTGTTTTCTTTATCTCTGAACTGTAATCCTTCATAATCATCTCCAGAGTAATATTACCAGAAGAGGAGGAATAATCATCCATTTTCTTACTGTTTCTCCGAGAGCAGCGCCATTACATCATCGAGCGAGTAGAATGAGACGGAGGGGAATGAAGGTAAGGCGGGTGATACCTTGTTTTTTGTGAATATAATATATGACACCTTCTCACCGCTGCTGATAAGCACTGCTCTTCTCTGCAGTGTGAACAGCACCTCGGGGTTAAAGTCTTTCAAGATGTATTTACATTCGCATGCAATCAACTCCTTATCCATTGTCCGGACAACAATATCTATCTCTTCTTTTTTCTTCGTCAACGGATTTCCTCCCCACCAGCGGCCTTTCTCCATTACGGGCTTTCCACTAAGGATATAGGGGAGTGCAGGGGCACATAATTTCTCAAAAGAAGAGCCGGGAAAATCAGTAATATGGAGTGAATAATGGCTCATCATTATCCCGGAAGGGTAAGAGGATAGGGGGTGCCGGAAGAGGTACCAGAATCTTATGAGCGGGTCCTTGATTCTCCATACCGGCTTTCTCTTTGCAGGAGATACGCTTACTTCCTTCTCCACGATGTCGAGTCTCTCGAGATTCTCCAGAACGGAGTCGGATAGGACCCTGCCTTATTCGCTATGTCGGAGAGTTTGTTTGTTCCCGCAGCGAGAAGAGTGCATATCTGAGCAGTTTTCTCCGACCTCGTCGCCTCTGTGAGCATAATCAGGTCGACTTCATTCACAAAGTATCCCGTCTCGTCAAAGAAGAGATCTCTGACAGCTTCATCAACATCACCGTAGGGAGCAAAAAGAGACAGATAGAGGGGAATCCCTCCCGTGATTGCCCATACTTTGAAGATATCCTCATTCTTCTTCAAGAGCGGGAGCATCTCTTTTGTCTCTTCGATTCCGACGGCCCGAGCTTAAGAGAGATGTCTCTCCTCCCGTAGAGGGGGCTTCGGGGGCCTAATACGTCATTTTCCATGAAACTCCTGGAAGAAGAACAGAGAATAAGAAACAGCTTTCCCTTATTTTTGTAAGAGTCGACATAGAACTGGAGGAGAGATGTCACCTCCGGGAACTCTTCTGCCAGGTAACCGAATTCATCTATCAGAAAGAAGAATTTCCTTTCGATACTCTGCTTGAAGATAAATGAAAACATTTCATTGAGGTCAGAGAATGAATATCCCGGTCCGGACGGTACAAAGAAAGAGTTGAGCATGTTGCCCAGACTCTTGAAAAGGAGTTCCCGGTTTCCTCTTAAGGCTGTGATTCTTATTCCTTCTTTATCCTTGATGAATTCTTCCATGAGAACGGTCTTTCCGATTCTCCGCCTTCCGTATACAGCTATAAGTTTTTGGGTGCCGGCCGCCCAGCATTCCTCCAGCCTTGCAAGCTCTTTTCTTCTTCCGACAACATCTTCTTCTCCTCCATGTATGATGG
>CAVJJV010000147.1:0-11722 GCA_963650055.1 Comamonas kerstersii
CCTATACTCTGTAATTGAAAGAATAAAAAAGAAAAACGAAGAATATTTTAAATACCCCGGGGACCATCCGACACTTGCTGTGACGACGTTCTCCGTCGTGAGTGCAGGAGAAAACGCCGTTCCCGGGGAAGCTCTCATAACTGTGGACAGACGTTCTCTGCCGGGGGAGACGGAAGAGGACATAAGTGACGAATTCGACGAGATGGTAAAAGGAGAAGAGAGGATAACATGGAGATTCAAGGACTATGTCTTCTCATCCTGGACAGGCATGGAGTTCACATACCATAACTGTGTTCCCGCCTGGGAGATTCCAAAGGACAGCACCCTCATCAAAAAGACTCTCCATGCGGTTGAAAAGGCGACAGGACAGAAGAGCGGGGTCTTCAAGTTCAGCGGAAGCACCAACGGTGTTACATCCTGCGGTCTCTACTCCATTCCATCCGTCATAATCGGCCCGGGGAACCTCTCATGCGCCCACGCAAGAGACGAATACTGTCCGGTATCCGATCTCTTGAAAGCAGCTCTGATCTATGTAGAGCTCATCAAAGGCTGATCAGCTCCCCTCTCCATAGACCTTGATTATCTCATTGAGGAATTCCTTATCGGAAAAATCCCTGTTGTAGACGATTCTCGTCTCCCTGACCATCGAGAAGTTCTCGATAGGAAGAGCAACGACCTTATCCTTCCTGATTTCATCAAGGCATGCGCTCCTGGGGAGTATCGAGACACCCATGTCCTTTCTTATAAGGTCCTTGATGGTTGCTATGTTGTCGACCTCGAGAATTACATCGAATGAAGAGAGTGTCTCGTTGTTGCTCTCGAGCGTGGACTCGAAGAGGGTTCTTGTCCCGGACTGTGCGGTACGGAGAATCAGCTTCTCCTTTCTCAGTTCATTGAGGCTCACAACACTGTTCCGGGCAAGGGGGTTGGCGGGGCTCATGACACAGACAAGATAGTCGGTGTCGAGCATCATGCTCGAGAAGCGGTTATCGAGAAGAGGACCGTCGATAATTGCCAGGTCAAGCTCGTATGACTCAAGCTTATCATAAAGATTATTTATAGTATCAGAAGTTAAGATTATCCTCAAACCCTTGTGCTCGCTGCTGACCTTTGCAAGTGATGCCGCAGTGAGATTGCTCTCGCAAGTGTGTGTTATGCCGACTCTGAGAAGGGAGAGAATCTTGTTCTTTCCGGCAAGCTCCATAAGCATCTTCTCGTTGAGAGCACAGAGACGACGGGCGTACTTCAGTACGATTTCCCCCTCAGGCGTAAGAATAAGGCCGGTTTTATTGCGGATTATAAGCTTATGCCCGACCTCGTCCTCAAGCTGCTTGATCTGGTGTGATACTGCAGGCTGGGTCATTCCGAGCTCCTCACCCGCTTTGGTGAAATTCTGTTTCTCCGCAACCTTCATGAATGTATTCATCAAAACACCGAGCATAACCCCTCCATAACTTATGTTTATCAAAACATGAAATAATATAATTTGCATTTATTATATAAGCCTTCTAAGATGTGTCAATCATCTACAGGGAGATTACTTATGAATACGAAGAAAACACTGGCTTTGACATACAGATACAGCATCATGCACCTCTTTCCCTTTTCAAAAGGATACAGGAAGCTTGAGGACGAACTGGAAATGAAGGAAGGAACATTCTCCTCGTTTCTTCTTTCCCTGAGAAAAAAGGAGGGAAGGAAAGCCCTTGCCGCCGCAGACACGGCATTTGCACTTCTATCGATAATCATAGCCGCAGCATTGGATTTCCATACCCCGCTGAGAAACATCATAGAGGAGTGCTTTGTCCTTTTTTCTCTCGTCTATGCGCTCCTGCTCTCCATAAAGTTCGGTTTCATCAAAGTAGACAGTTTCAAAAACTGCGGTGAGATGATCTTCTCTGTCCTCTCGCTTTTATTTGCACACTCGTTTCTTCTGACGTTTCTTCTTGTTCTTCTCTTCGAGAACGCAGAAGCTCTTTCATACGGGGAGGCATATTGATGACGACTCCTCTTTTTGAAAAACTCGGAATTACATCATCCGTATCAATCATAATAACTTCCGTCTCCCTCATGCTCATCACGGGATTCCTCTTTACAAGGATTACAAAGAAGCTGAGGCTCCCGAATGTCACGGGATATATCCTGGCGGGCATAACGCTCGGGCCGTATGTACTCAATGTAATCCCCCGATCGATTATCGAAGGAACGGATTTCATTGCAGATATAGCACTCTCCTTCATTGCATTCTCGACAGGAGAGTTCTTCGAAATGAAGACTCTCAGAAAGAACGGCCTGAAGGTTGTAGTCATCACGGTTCTCGAGTCACTCCTTGCGTCAATTCTTGTCTTCATAGTCTCATGGGGGATTCTCGGACTCGACAGAGGATTCTCGCTTGTTCTTGGTGCTCTTGCCGCCGCCACCGCACCGGCAAGCACGGTTATGACAATACGCCAGACGGGAGCTAAGGGAGACTTTGTCGACACTCTTCTTCAGGTTGTTGCACTCGACGATGTAGTCGGGCTTGTCGCCTACTCCGTCAGCATATCACTTGCGGTGACATCGACAACGGGAACAATTTCGCCACGTGCTGTAATAATGCCCCTTCTGACGAACACTCTTGTATTCCTACTCGGGGGAAGCTTCGGTTTTCTTTTGAAGCTCATGCTCCACAACAGGAGCACGGACAACCGTCTTATCGTATCGATAGCAATACTCTTCTCCTTCTGCGGTATATGTACTCTTCTTGATGTCTCTCCTCTTCTCGGGTGCATGAGTATGGGAATGGTTTATATAAACATCACAGGTGACGAGAGGCTCTTCAAGCAGCTCAATTACTTCTCGCCTCCGATTCTTCTTCTCTTCTTCGTCCGCTCCGGCCTCAATTTCGACCTGGGCTCACTCTTCTCGGGAGGAGGGAAGGTCGGAGACGTGTCGCTTCTTACTGTCGGTATTGTTTATTTCTTCGTCCGTATAATCGGTAAGTACGCCGGAGCATATATAGGATGCGCAGTAACGAAGAAGGATAAAAGAGTCCGCTCGTGGCTGGGTCTCGCGCTCATTCCGCAGGCCGGGGTGGCCATAGGACTTGCAGCCCTCGGAGCGAGAGTCCTGGGGGGAGACTACGGAGAGGATCTCGAGACGATAATCCTTGCATCCTCCGTTCTTTACGAGCTCATAGGACCGGGATGCGCAAAGCTATCGCTCTATCTCTCCGGGTCATACTCTACCAGACTCGAGGATATAGCACCGGTGGAGACGACGGAGGGGAAGAGTGAACTTGAGCTATTGATTGAAAGAATACATAAGATACAGGATGAACTCCCGAAGCATAAGACAATGCTGGAGGAAGAGGAGGATGCCTTCTCTGAGGGAGCATACGAGAGTCAGGGTGGAATAATACCTGCAGGAAAAAGGAGGATGAGATAATGAACGGACTGGAAAGTATAATCAGAATGGACCCGATAGCACAGAATCTCGGAGAATGGGCATGCACGCTTACTGTCGGCTCTCTCGTGCTCAGACTGTTTCTATCACTGGCGCTGTCCTTCCTGATAGGGTGCGAAAGATCGCTCAAGAGACACTCTGCAGGGCTCAGAACCTTCGTCCTTGTTGCGTTTGCCTCCGCCTCTGCAGCCATCCTCGACCTTGCCCTCCTCCCATCCATCCCCATACTCTCCTCCGTCACTGTCGTCGCCGTAGCACTCATCAGCGTCAATTCCCTCCTCTTTTCGTCCCGCAGCCAGATAAAGGGGCTCACAACCTCCGCCTGCCTCTGGGCGACTGTCTTCATGGGACTCTCATCAGGCTACGGCCTCTATACCCTGACCCTCATCATATTCGCATTCCTCATGGTGATAGTCGCGGCCTTCCCCGCATTCGAGAGATTCATGAAGAACAGATCGAATCACTTCGAAGTCCATCTCGAACTCAAGAACACATCCTATCTCCAGGACTTCGTCTCCGTATGCAGAAATCTCGGACTCAGGATAGACGATATAGAGAACAACCCCTCCTACAGAGGCTCCGGGCTCTCGGTATATACGATAACCCTCACGATATGCAGCGCCGAGCTCAAGAAGTTCAAAACACACATCGAGATCATAGAGGCACTATCGACACTGGAGTATATTTATCACATAGAGGAGCTTAATTGACTGGCTATAATAACCTCCGGAAGATAAGATAGAGGCATGAAGATACTTGTACTCAACGGCTCGCCGAAGGCTAAAACGTCAATCACACTCCAGAATCTCTTATTTCTCGAGAAGAAATTCCCCGAGCATTCATTCTCCTACATTCATATCGGATGCAGTAGAAATCTGAATGAGAAGAAGCTGGAGGAGACAGCGGGTGCCATCCTCGACTCCGACCTCGTGATCTTCTCCTTCCCGGTATATACCTTCCTTGCGCCGGGGCAGCTCCACTACTTCATAAGGCTTCTAAAGGAGAAGAATCTATCGTTTACAGGAAAGAAGGCAACGGCAGTCACGACAAGCAAACACTTCTACGACACAACGGCCCATAAGTACCTTGAGGAGAATCTCCTCTCTCTGGGCTTTGAGTATATCGAGGGACTATCCCTCGACATGGAGGACCTCCTTGAGGAAGAAGGCCGGAACAGCCTCATATCCTTCTTCAACCGCACACTCTGGGCCGCAGAGAACAACATAACGGAGAAAGGTAAGAGAGAAGAATACATAAAGCTTCCTCCTCTTGAAAAAGAGACTATCCCAGTTGAAAAGAGTGAGAAGTACACACTCTCCATCGTTGTCGACTACACATACAACAGAGAGAGACTCGAATCCATGATAGACAACTTCGTATCTCTCTTTCCCTATAGGACACGTATAATCGACCTCTCCTCCTTCTCCTTCAAGGGAGGATGCCTGGGGTGCCTCAAGTGCGCACTCGAAGGAAGCTGCGTCTACAGGGACAACTTCAATCACCTTCTCGAAGACGAGATTCTCTCATCCGACGGAGTTGTATATGCATTCTCCATCATCGACCACTCGATGGGGCCCCTCTTCAAGACATATGACGACAGGAGATTCTACAACGGCCACAGGACGGTATCACAATTCAAGCCGGTAGGCTACATAATAGATGGAGACATAGAGAAGGAAAATAACCTGAAGACGGTTCTCGAAGCAAGAAGCGATGTAGGACGCAACTATCTGACAGGTCTTGGAGACGACATGGAGTCACTCAGAAAGCTCTCCCTCAACATGACCTATGCCCTGGAGACAGGATACAGAAAGCCGCGTACCTTCTACGGAGTCGGGGGAATGAAAATCTTCCGCGACCTCATATGGGTCATGAGAGGGATAATGAAGGATGACCACAGATTCTACAGAAAGAACGGCTTCTACGACTTCCCGCAGAAGGAAAGAGGAAAGATGCTCTCCCTCTGTCTAGTCGGCTCCCTCATGAGAAACAAAAAGCTCATGGCGAAAGCATCAGGAAAGATGGATGAGGGAATGCTTGCCCCGTATAAGAAGGTTATCGATAAGGCATAATGCAAAAGCTTTACAGACGGGGCGTATCAGACGCAGGTACAGTCAGATCCGGATTATTCTCCCTGATCGAAGCAGCAAGCTCTTCAACTGTCGACAAAGGGAGATTTGTTGCTTCTGAAATCTCGCTCAGAGAATCTCTGCCATTAACTATAAGCTTCTTTGCAGTTTCTATCATTTTATCTGTAACTACGTCGTTTATCAGATCATCCATCAGCTTGCACATACTGCCATGTTCTCCTTCTTCTCCTTTCAAGTATTGAATACGTTTCTTCAGTATCGGATTAATGATACCCGATGAATTACTGCATGAAAAGTCATGCATCAGCCGTCCTATGGGAGTTTTTAGATTCCTGTACTCACCATTGACATAGAGGATGAAGCTTCCATCATCAAGGGGAGCATAATCCAGTTCCTCGATTCTGTTCTGGGCATGGTACACCGGTTCCATCTTTCCGTAATAATCCTTCTCCGTTATGAATATCGTATAGCGGTCGGGAATAGTCTCATAGTCCCCTCCCTTTTCAAGTAGAGTGGTGTCAACCATGGCTCCGGTATATCTTGCTCTCTTAGGCGTTGCGCCCGCTCTCGCTCTCTGCACCTCAATGTTGTATGCATTGCCCTCCCCGTCACGTGCAAGGACATCCAGTTTGACTTCACGGCCCCTGGGATTGGAGATGAAGTTCTGGGCCTTCGATTCTACTACTGATATGTCATCCCTTGCGAGGATGGTGCGTATGAGAACTCCAGTCTCCTCAAGCTGTCCGTCAAAGACAGCGGCGAAGAAGGTGTCATCAATCATCCTGAACTCTTCGATATTCCTGAGAGTACGTTCCTTGAGCTCTTCATCAGTCATCAGTGGAACCTCCCTGTGTAATCTTCTTTTCTGCCAATTGAAAATCTCCTGTATATCTTCTAAACAGGTTTTTCCGGAAAAATGTCATGATTCAGGGGTATAGAGTAGAAGTGCCGGGCTTCTTCAGGAAGGGTTTATCGATTCTCCCCTGCCATTTTTTCTGTTGATAATCCAATATGCCGCAATACAGATCAGGGAGGAGAGTACCGATCCCGATACCGTAGCCAGCCCCACAGGGAAGAGGTTATCAGGAAAGAGAGAGGACAGCAGATAGACTCCGGGAATCCTCAGAAGCGCTATCGCCGCTATGTTGTGTATGAATGATATACCGGACATACCGAGAGCACAGAAGTAACCGCTGAACGAGAAGTGTATACCTGCGAAGATTGTATCAAAGACATATCCTTTGAGGTACTGCGTTCCGCTGTGTATGACAGCCTCGTCGTCAGTAAAGAGGGAGACCACCCGGGGCGCGATGAATTGAATCAAAACAGATATTGCTACCCCGAAGACGACAGCGATGAGAAGAGCGTAGTATAGCGTCTCCTTCGCTCTCTTCTCCTTACCCGCACCCAGGTTCTGGGAGGCAAGAGCAGACACGGATGAAAGCATGGATGAAGGGACGAGGAAGAGAAACGAGATTACCTTCTCGACAATGCCGACAGCTGCGGCATCCGTTAAGCCCCGTCTGTTCATGATTATCGTGATGACTATGAATGCAACCTGAATAAGGCCGTCCTGGGCGGCAATCGGGAGCCCTACCTTCAATATGGTGGAGGAGGTCTTCCTGTCTAGCCGGATATCATCTTTTTCAATCTTCAATCCGGAATTATTCCCCCTTAGGTGTATGAGGGCGATTACGACACTCAATGCCTGTGATATCACAGTACCGAGGGCGGCACCCATCGGCCCGAGAGCCATCGGCCCCATGAAGAGGATATCGAGGAGGATATTCGCTATGCATGCAACAAGAACGAAGTAGAAGGGTGTTCTGCTGTCCCCGAGGCCGCGGTATATGCTGCTGAGGACATTGTATGCCGTAATGAACGGGATACCGAGAAAACAGACTAAAAGGTATCTCCCCGTCCCCTCGACAGCTTCACTAGGCGTCGACATCAGAGAGACGACAAAATCCTTCAATAAGACAAGGATAAGAGTCAGAGAGAGTCCCACTACAGTGAAGATGAGAATCGAATTTCCTATATATTTCTCCGCTCCTTTCGTGTCCTTTCCCCCGACAGCGTGTGATACTGCAACCGTTGTTCCCATCGAGAGTCCGACTATCATGACGGTGAGCATATGCATGACCTGACTTCCGATGGAGACTGCAGTAGTACTTGCAACCCCCTCGAAGCGGCCTATGATGACAAGGTCCGCCATACCGTAGAGTGTCTGGAGAAAGTAGGAGGCAAGAAAAGGAAGCGAAAAGAGGACGAGGTTTCTGAAAACACTTCCCTCGGTAAGATTCTTCTTCATTATCAATGACCGACCTTAATTCTTTTTGCGTTGACGAGGTATATGTATGCAAATACACATATCACAGCGGAGAGGAGAGAGCCGCTTGCAGAGGCAAGACCCACAGGATAGAGATCTAAGGGATAGAGAAGAGAGAGGAAATAGACTCCCGGTATTCTCATGAATACAATCGATATTATGTTGTGCCCCGAGGAGAGTCCCGTCATGCCGGCAGCGGTGAAATAGCCGCTGAAGACGAAGTGGACACCGGAGAAGATCGTCTCCCACACATATCCTCTGAGATAGTCGGCTCCTCCGCTTATGACAAGGGGGTCCCGCGTGAAGAGGAAGACAAGATCCTGTGCCATGAACTGGGTTATGAAGGAGACAATCACCCCGAACAGTGTTGATATTAGAAGAGCACGGTAGAGCATGAGACGCGCGCTCTTCTCGTCACTGCACTCCGAACAGACAATAGTCAATGCAGAATGTATCGAGGAGGGGAAGAGAATGAGAAGGGAGATTATCTTCTCCACGATTCCCGAGGCTGCGGCATCGGTGAGACCGCGTCTGTTCATGATCATTGAAATGATGAGAAAGGCAACCTGGATAAGGCCGTCATGGATGGCGATTGTGGATCCCGACTGCAGTATCTCATTAACGGTGGTTTTATCGAGAGCGGGGGAATTTCTCCTGAGAGGAATCCATGTTTTTGTAAATGCAAGATGGATGAGTGCAATGAAGACGCTTATCGCCTGCGAGAAGACAGTTCCGAGAGCCGCCCCCCGGGGGCCCATCTTCATCCTTCCCACGAAGAGAATATCGAGTACGATATTCGCTATAGTCGCTGCAAGAACAAACCACACTGGTGTCCGGCTCTTTCCCTGAGAGGTGTATATACTGCTTATGACGTTGTACGCAACGATGAACGGAAGTCCCAGAGAGCAGAGCCTCAGGTAATCGACAGTCCCCTTTACGGCCCTCTCCGGCGTACACATCAGGGTGACAATCGGCGGGGAGAAGAGGAAAGTCACCACAGTCAGGATAAGAGCTGTGACTGTAAAGAAGAGAACGGCAGTACCTAATTTTCTTTCACATTCCTCTTTCTCATTATTCCTCAATGATGATGAAATTACTCCAGAGCATCCCATAGTGAGACCCACGATTATGACTGTAAGCATGTGCATGACCTGGCTTCCCGCCGCTACTGCAACGGTACTTTCCACCCCTTCATAACGGCCGATGATGATGAGATCCGCCATGCCGTAGAGGGTCTGCAGAAGAGATGAAGCTAAAAATGGTAAGGAGTATCTTATGAGGCTCCCTTTCGCCTGTTCTTTTTCCATTTGCTACACCCAGTTTTTTAGCAGAAATCAATGAAAAAGAAAAGATACACAGAGAGACACTGTCTTCTCTTGGTGGTAGTATCGTGAGCATGAAAAACGATACAGGGAAAAATTATAACACTACCATAAAGGCATGTTTCGTTGCCTATATCATACAGGCCATAGTGAACAACTTCGTCTCGCTTCTTTTCGTCATCTACCAGAACGAGTACGGAATGCCTCTATCCCAGATAACACTCCTCATCACCATCAACTTCACACTCCAGCTCTGCATAGACTCACTCTCTGCAGTCTTCGTGGACAGAATAGGCTACAGGACATCGATAGTAATCGCCCACATAGCATCCATGCTGGGACTTGTCCTGCTGGCCTTCCTTCCCGATATCCTACCATCCCCATTCATCGGGCTTTTCATTGCAGTATCAATCTATGCAATAGGCGGAGGCCTGGTGGAAGTACTCATCAGCCCGATAGTAGAGGCATGCCCCACAGAGAACAAGGCAGGGACCATGAGTCTCCTCCATTCCTTCTACAACTGGGGAAGTGCAGGTGTCATAGTATTTACAACACTCTTTCTGAAGATCTTCGGTTCCTCGAGCTGGAAGGCTCTTGCCGTCCTCTGGGCAGTTGTTCCCCTTGTAAATGGGATCATCTTCACCCGTGTACCCATCGCTACTCTCGTGGAGGATGAAAGAGGCGGAATGAAGATAAAGGAACTCCTTTCCTCCAGAGTTTTCTGGATACTTGCTCTCCTGATGATGTGTTCAGGAGCAAGCGAACACTCGATAGCACAGTGGGCAAGTACGATAGCCGAGAAGGGATTAAATATATCAAAGACACTCGGAGATCTCGCGGGGCCTGCAATATTCGCCCTCATGCAGGGAACATCAAGACTCCTCTATGCCAGACACGGAGAGAAAAGGAGACTCGACTCCTTAATGCTTGCTTCTTCTCTCCTATGCATAGCATCCTACCTGCTTCTCATTCTCTCCCCCAACCCCGTATTCTCCCTCATCGGTATGGCGGTATCGGGATTCGCGGTAGGCATAATGTGGCCGGGGACATTCTCCCTCTCCTCGAGAAGCCTCGAGCGCGGAGGAACGGCGATGTTCGCACTCCTCGCCCTTGCGGGAGACTTCGGCTGTGCAGCAGGCCCGACACTTGCAGGCTTCGTGGCAGACATCACGGGAGACAATCTCAAGCTCGGTGTTGCAGCCTCCCTCTTCTTCCCCCTTCTCATGGCCCTTCTCCTCTTCGTTCTTGTCAGGAAAGACAACAGGGAGAAGAGATAAGATGCACCCCCTGACAAAGTCCGGGGATGCAAGGGGAAATAATCTTTATGTTATCTATACTTGATAGTTAACAGCTTGTTCTCAGGTTCCAGACTTCTTGTAGTCATTTCCTGTAGTATCTTTAACTGCAAAATTAGCAGTATTGGAAACAACCTCAGGCGCCTCTCCCGGATATCCGGCCTTGTCGTCTACGACAATCTGGGAGTCCGTCTTGATGGTAACTGTCGAATCACCAACCTTACCTGTAGTGAGTCCTTCCTTTGCTGTGAGGGTGATGGTTCCACCTGTTGCTGTGAGCTTACCGCTTCTTACCAGTACTCCGACACCGCCTGTGATATTGAATGTACCTCCGCTGATTGTGACAGTTCCAGTGTTAGCCATGTATATACCGCATGCAATGTAGCCGCTCGATGTAATGTTTCCATTGAAAGTACCACCGCTGATGGTAATGGTGTATTTATCTTCTTTGAGCTCTTTAGAACCGTTTGTTCCGATAACAGCATTATCTTTAGCAGTGAATGTACCGCCCTTGATTTCGGCAGAGCTTGTTCCCCATACAGGAACAGTAAACTCGGTTGAATCGAACTTTCCGTCTTCGATTACAACATGGCCGTCGGATATAGCCTTGGTTTCACTATTGAAAGAACCTGCAGCAACTGCGAATGTGCCGCTGTACGTTCCATTCTTGATTGTAACTGTTGCATCATCGATTGCCTGTACAGCACAGTTGCCTCCCTCGACTGTTCCTTTGCCTTCAATTGTAACTTTTACATCCTTTCCTTTTACGGTTATGGCTGTTCCGGAGCTTGTAATCTTCTTTTCATTCAAGTCGAGAGTAATACTCTTCTCTACTACGAGAGCCTCCGTCAGGGTGATATCATCAAGGATTGTGATTGTCTTTTCGTTTCCAGCTTCGATAGCTTTATCCAGAGACTCATAGAGTGTACCGTCGGAAAGATCAACAGCCACCTTATCTTCTGTCGACCTGCTGTCTTCATACTTACAGCCGGAACAAATACGAGAAATCTTTCCGTCTCCTATAGTCCATTCACCATAGGTATGCTTATGCTCAACCTTCTCTGTCTTCGTTCCCTTACATACTTCGCAGGTGTAGGTCAAGACTACATTCTCTTCCTTTTCTGCCGGAGTTATCACTCCTTTCCCCCATGTGTGATCAGCCTTATCCTTCACGGCGTCCGTATGCTCACATGTAGCTGCATGCCAGTGATAAGTCTCATCCCAGGTCCACTTATCTGAATA
>CAVJJV010000148.1:0-4985 GCA_963650055.1 Comamonas kerstersii
GTCATTACAGAGAATCCTGACACGGCGCGGGGTTATGCCCCACTTTTCACCTGCTGTTTTTACGTCCATGTACTTCATAATTGATATTTTTCCCGTTAGAGGGAAAAGAAACAACCCTTTTTTCATTATTCCCAGTTTTCCGTGGTATTATTCCCACTTCGATTGAGAAGAATATCCATTATATGAATGGAAAAATAATGGAGGAAATGCTATACTTCTCCTGTGACAAGGAAATTGACAAGTTCGGATATAGCAAAGCTTGCAGGCGTCTCGCAGACTGCAGTCTCCCTCGTTCTCGGAAACAGGTGGCAGGGAAGAGTCGGCAGAAAGACGGCCGAGAGGATAATGCGGGTTGCAGACGAGAACAACTACCGCGTGAACAGGGCGGCATCACTCCTGAAGGGCGGAAAGAACAGGAACATCGCACTCGCCGTCCCCGACAGCGAGAACCCCTTCTTCAGCCACATTCTCCATGCCCTCAGGCAGAAGTCCATCCCTTTGGGGTACGAGTGCATGCTTGTGGAGACGGAGAATTCATACACATGGTACGACTACATCGAGTCGGCGGTACTCGGCGGCGAGATATCGTATGCAGTCAACCTCTACAACGACAGAATCAAGGTCAACCCGGCCATAAGCGACAGGATAATAACGGTCAACGATATTCATGCAGACACACCGTCAATCACAATAGACTTCAAAAGTGCCATTATGGAGGCGGTATCACTTCTGTCAGAGGGCGGCTACAGCCCGATACTCTACATAGCCCCCGCAATAAGAAGAACGGGGATAACGAAGAGGTACGATACTTTCGTCTCAGCTCTTGAGGAGGATGGCCTCAGAGGACATATGCTCACTGTCTCGGGTCATATGGAAAACAATGTACTGGAGACTCTTGAAGAGTCAAAAGAAAAGATTTCCTTTCCCTGCGGCATAATCCTTGATGACGACCTCTACGCCCCGGGCGTATATGAGTTCTCAAAGCGGCACAGGCTCAAAATCGGAAAGGACATGGGAATCATCAGCATGAACGACACATTCATCTCCCGCTTTCTTAGTCCCCCTCTCTCCTCATTCGGATACAATGTGGACGAACTTGTCTCCTTCATTCTCGATATGGTGAAGGATGAAAGCACAATACCGCCCGAGAGAAAGGAAGTTTCCATGTTCCTCAACAACAACAGATCCTTCTGACTACTGTCTCCACCCCAGAGTATCTTCAAGCCAGGAGAAAAGAAGATTAATCCACCCCGACGTTCTCTTTTCATAGCTTGAGACATCATCCGTACATATCGAGAGACCATGTTTTCCCTTACCGAACATATGATACTCGAATGGAACTCCGGACTTCGTTAGTGCCTCGGAGAGAAGTATGCTGTTCATCGGATGAACTGTTTTGTCCTTCCTTGTATGCCATAAAAAGACCGGTGGAAGAGATGAATCCACCTGATTTTCAAGCGAGTAATATTCTTTGAGGTTCTTGTCTCCACCTGTTATGTTGTATGTAGATACCTCATGTCCGTACTCACCCGTCGTTACAACAGGGTAGCAGAGTACAAGTGCATCGGCCCTCACACTTTTATTGTGGCACTCCTGGGAAAGTGCGAGATGTCCGCCCGCGGAGAACCCCATGAGCACAATCCTTTTTTCATCTATATCCCAGTCCGAAGAGAGAGACTTTATATATAGAAGAGCCTCGGTCACTTCGTCCTCGGGTCTCCTCTCTGCAATATTCTCCCGTCCTATCGTGTAGGAAAGAACAAAGGCCTGCCAGCCGCGGGAGAGAAACTCCATGGCAACGGGCTCCCCCTCTCTCTTCGAGACACGCTCGTAGCCTCCTCCCGGGAGGATAAGAACCGCCGGACGCAGATACGGGACATCATCCTTTATGCGGCTGCGGATATATCCGGTGAGAAATGCTCCGCCGGGAAAAACCTTCCTAATAATTAGCACGGTGTTCCTTTCTGTACTCTTTTGTATCCTCGATAAGCATCTCTACAAAATGGGGAGCCGAGAAATCTACGGGGAGCTTCTTCATCTGCTCGTCTATGTTCTCGAGAACGCTCTTGTCCTTATATGCCATCTCGATTATGTCGAGTTTACCCTCGAGGTCATCCTCGCACCATCCGACGGGATACTGGTCGAAGAAAATCTGGGTCGAACGTCCCATGAAGAGCACTTCGGAGACAAGGAAGGGACGACGGAGGTATAGAGACTCCATAAGAGAGTTCGCTCCTGTCTTACCCATCTGCATGTCACATGCCATGATATATTCCTGGACGTTGTTCACAAATCCCCTCATCTCAAGATCGAAGCTTGGATTCTGTTTCTTGAAGATTCCGAACTCCCTCTCCGTCGATTTGCTCTTTCCTCCGATTACAACTACCTGGATATCGAGATTTCTCTTCACAAGACCGTAGAGGAGCTTCGGGTTTCCGATTCCCTCCCCTCCAAGATTCCAGAGAACCGTGAACTTGTTCTTGAGGTCAAGTTTCTTCCTTGCTTCCTCTTTCGTGAGCTTGGCGGCGACTTCGAATTTCTTCGAAAGCGGGAACGGGCAGAGTTTAACCTTCTCTTCAGCCTGTCCCATGGCTATGGTATGTCTCATCCCGAGTTCGGTTGTTATGTAGCACGTCGTAAGATCGCTGTCGACTCCGGCCTTGACCTGGTCGAAGAGGTCTGCGGCATAGTCATATACCGGGCAGTCTATTCCGAGCTTCTTCAGAATGGCCGGAAGAAGCGTAGCCCCCATGAAATTGGTGGACAGTATAAAATCGGGTTTCTCCCTCATGAACCACTTCTCGAAGTGTCTGAGTGCCTTCACGCTGTTACTGAGCGCCTTCAGTGAATCATGGCTCATCCTGCCGTTCGACATTGCACTGACCTTCATATCGAGTGAAGGATGATGGAGGAGGTACCTCCAGTATTTCTTTGAAATCCATTTGAAAAAGGGAAGCTTGAATACAAGAAAAAGATCCTCGACGACAGCCTCATGTCCCATGTCTCTCATTGCATCTGCAAGTGCGACAGCCGGAATATAATGACCTTTACCTGCATCGACATATAAAAAAGCACCTTTCATACTCTTTCCTCATGTTGAATGTTTTTCTTATTTTCACAGTTAAAAGCACCTTTAGGCAACCCCCTCAGGCTCCCGATTAAGATTGACGAAGAGGCGTATGAGATGGTAAGTTAATAGGCGGTGCATATTGCACATATTTAGACCAGAGGTTTGTAACATGAGTGAAGACAGAGCAGCTGCAGCTGCAAACGGCAACGTTAAAAAGAAAAAGAAGAAGGGCGGTTTCTCCCCTCTCTGGATTGTGGGAGTCGTGATACTTATTCTCATCTCCCTTACATTCGTTCTTCCTACAACTCTTTTTTCAAGTACACAGAGTGCAATCAGTTTCGGAAAATACGATGGCAAGTCGATAGAATTGACGAATACCAGCTATCTCTACTACCAGCTGCAGAGCATTTACAGCTACTATGTTCAGAATTACGGCGAGAGTACGGCCAGCAGCTACATGTACAGCATCTACTACTCCGCTTTCCAGCAGGCAGTCGTAAACGAGGCTTTCCAGACTCTTGCAGAAAAGGCAGGCTTCAGTGCCACCAACAAGCAGGTTTCAGATGCAGTAGTGAACTCCGGATACTATTCGGATGGAACGAACACCTATTCCCAGACAGTTTACGATTCTGCAACCGACCTCCAGAAGGAGCAGATTGTCGCATGGATGAAGCAGTATGTAGTCTTCAATGAAGTACAGAATACGATAGAAAGCGCACCCGTAAGCTCGGCCGAGAGTTCATTCATCGCATCATTGAGCTCAAAAAGGCGTACAATCGAGTATCTTACCCTGACAGAATCCCTCTATCCGGATGAAGATGCTCTCGAATATGCCGGCGAGAGAGCAGACCTCTTCAAGGTTGTCTCCTATACATACGCTGTATATGGAACAGAAGATGAGGCAAAGGCTGCACTCGAGGCACTCACTGCAGGCACAAAAACAATGGATGAGGCGGTAGGCGAATCCACATCAAGCTCATCGAAGGAGGAGAACTACTTCAGATTCCAGGCGGGAGACAGTCTTGACGAACTCTATTCTGCTTCTGCCGGTGCATTCGTAGGTCCGGTCAGCACAGGAAGCGGATATGCTGTCTACCATATCGAGAGTGCGGCGGCAGATCCGGATTATTCAGACTCCTCGGTTCTTGCCTCAATCAAGAGCTACATCAATACGAACGACAGCGAAGTCATAAAGGCTTACCTCGACACCATCATTGATACTGTCTACGCCGAGGCATCATCGGACTTTGAAGAAGCAGCAGACGAGTACGGTCTCGATATCAGGCAGGTGAGCGACGTCGCCCTCAACACAGGTAACAGCCAGTTCATCTACTCCTACAGCTATACTTCGGAGAATGCACAGTACTCCGGTTCCTCCACCAACGGTTACATCTACACAGAAGCAGAGACGGATCCGTCATGGAACGAGAAACTTTTCAGTGTCGATTACAACACCGTGCTTGAGCCGGTATATGTAAACAGTGCATATGTGATTGCCAGGCCTGTCGAGTCGACAGCATCCGACAGCTACACATCAACTCTCCTCTCCAACATGTACTCGTCCTACGCTCCCCAGTACGGACTTGTCGACTATGAGAGCAGAATCCTTGCTTCCGACAAGCTTGAGAACAACTTCTTCCAGGCATTCATACAGGCAGCATACGGTTCATCCTCCAACTGAGAGGAAGTAAGAAATACGACAATGCGGGTACGGTTTGAGCTGTACCCGTTTTCTTTTTCCCGTCTTTCAAATATCCTATGGCCATGAGTACCCGTCTTGATTCCTCCCCATCCGTCTTCTCCTCCCTCTCCCCGTCCCTGTTGACGGCCAATGAGGAGATATTCACTCTGATAAACCACAGAGAATCAACAGCAATTATATTCGACTTCGAGAAGAGACACCTCAACGCCAGGG
>CAVJJV010000148.1:5100-8969 GCA_963650055.1 Comamonas kerstersii
CTTCGGCTGTAACAAAGGACAACACAACAAGGATAATATCGGCATCCCCTGACTTTCTTCTCCCTGACGGAGAGGGAGGTCTGAAGACACTGCTTTCCTTCTCCCTCGACCCCGCTGCAGCTTCATTCAACCGTCTCTACGCAAAGTCGAGGTACTACGAGGCCGTACACACTTCCCTCTCACCCTGTGTAAGCGGAAACATAAGAAAAGGAGGAATAAAGAAGAAGATAGAAGACGCTGATTACTCTGCATACTATCTCTGGAAGCTCTCTTCATTCCCCCTCAAGCGCTCTTCAAACACCTTGTTCTGCTACGGGAGGACAGATTCCCCCTTCCTCTTCAGACTATCTCTCAGAGACGGAAAGTGCATATTCCTCAAGGACAACAGACTCGAGAACTTTGAAGGAATAAAATCCTCAGAAGAAAAAGGAGAATATATCTTCTCGAATAGCGGATCAGTCTCAACAACCTTCACCCCGTTCCATACGGAAACGGAGAAGACAGGTCCCTTCAGAGAAAACCGTATCCTCCACTACGGAGTATTCACGGGAAGAATAGGAGATTATTCTCTCCCCCCGAGTTTCGGATGTATGGAAAAATAGAGTGAAATCTGCTAGACTTTTCCGGCAGAAAATAATCATATGAGTGAAGAAATTAAAAAAAAGACATTCAGAGAGCTCGGCCTCTCTGACAAGACACTGTCGGCAGTTGAGAAGAAAGGCTTTGAAGAACCTTCCGAAATCCAGGCATTATGCATTCCCCTCCTTCTGGAAGAAGGGACGGAGGTCATCGGCCAGGCAGAGACGGGAACGGGAAAGACTGCAGCCTTCGCCCTCCCTATTCTCGAGACTGTGGATGAGGAGAAGAAATCGGTACAGGCTCTAATCCTCACCCCCACGAGGGAACTCGCGCTGCAGGTGGCCGAGGAAATAAACTCCCTCAAGGGGGGAAGAGACATCGAGTGTACACCGATCTACGGGGGAGCCAGCATGGAGAACCAGATACGTAAGCTCCGTAAGGGTGTACAGGTTGTGGTAGGAACACCGGGGAGAATACTAGACCATATCAGGAGGGGGACACTCGATCTCTCGGCTCTCATCTTCATGGTTCTCGACGAAGCCGACGAAATGCTCGACATGGGCTTCATAGAAGACATAGAGGAAGTATTGAAGGTAGTACCGGAGAACAGGCGTATGCTGATGTTCAGTGCAACAATACCCCCGCAGATACAGAAGCTTGCATCCTCGTTCATGAAGAACCCGCAGACGGTAAGAACACAGAAGAGAGAAGCAACGACAAGGAATGCCGACCAGATATACTTTGAAGTCAGGGAGGCCGACAAGCTCGAAGCCCTCACGAGGATAATCGACCGTAACAGCTCATTCTACGGTGTCATCTTCTGCCGTACGAAGAACCAGTGTGACGAGGTCGGACGTATTCTCCAGCAGAGGGGATATGATGCCGAGGCCCTCCACGGAGATCTCTCACAGAGAGAGAGGGAGATAATCCTCAGAAAGATGAGAGAGAAGACGATAAGAATCCTCGTTGCAACAGATGTTGCTGCAAGAGGACTCGACATACAGGACCTGACACATGTAATCAACTACTCGCTGCCGCAGGATCCGGAGATATATATCCACAGAGTCGGAAGGACGGGAAGAGCGGGCAAGGAAGGTACAGCCATAACATTCATAACTCCCTCCGAGGCAAGACGCTTCTCCTACATAAAGAAAGCAAGCAAGGCTGAGATAAGAAAGGAGGAGATACCCACTCCGGGAGAGGTCGTCGAGAGAAAGAAGGAACTTATTCTCGAAGAGCTCACCTCCGCCATCGGCGAAGAAACAGGTAGAGAGTACACGGAGATAGCTGAAAAACTCCTCGCCGGAGGAGAAAGCATCACGGTTCTGTCCTCCCTTCTCCATCACTTCTACCGTGATTCTCTTGATATAAGGCAATATAAGGATATACAGCAGCAGAAAGAGAAGAAGAACACGAAAATCAGGGAAAGCGAAAAGAAGACAAAAGAGAGAAAGGACAGGGAGAGGCCCTACGACAGGATAAAGACACCGAGCATGGATGACGGCGGAGTAACACGTCTCTTCATAGCCCGGGGCAGAAACGACGGTATAACGAAGAAGGACCTCGTTGCAATAATCTACGACCAGACGGGAGTCAGGGACAGAGACCTCATGGACATCCAGGTCATGGACGACTACTCATTCATCAACGCTCCATACGACACAGCCGAGCATATCCTCGAAGTATTCCGGGACAGAAAGTATGACGGGAAGACCATCATAACCAGAGCCCGCGAGCCCCGTTCAAAGGAGAAGAGGGAACATATCAGGGAAAAGAAGGAATACAGAAGAAGAGCAAAGAAGGAAGAGAACAGAGGACACAGGGGAAAGAACAGAAGAAGATAGATACAGTCAATCAACCTTCTCTTTCAACAGGACGAATTTCTCCATTGGATAGACTATGAGATTCTGCATGAACCCGCATGCAGCTGCTGCAATCGTATTGGCAAAAGACTTCAGCCTCACGCTGTTCTCGACCACTGCGTTTGAAATCACACCCTGGAGCCATGTGGAGAATAGAATCAGAAGCGCCATGACTGTGACGAAAACTACAAAGCACCATGTAGGTGAGTCGGAATGGAAGACTGTTTTCCTGTTGATGAAGTAGCCGTAAATGTTGGCAAGAAGATTCGAGAGGAAGAAGGTCATTACATATCCCCAGTTGCTGTTTCCCTCCCCCATCGTCCTCTCGCTGAAAACAAGAGAAAGAAATGACGGAAGTTCACTCTTCCATGAAGAGAAGATGAACGGGAATATATTTACGAGTATGAACTGCAGTATGGTGACTGAGAGTCCCATCAGGAGGTACTTTATGACCTGTATTGTCTCTTTTCTTTTATCCATGGGGTGTGATGATACTACCTTATCGTGCTTAAGGGAAGTTAGATATGGCTGTAATCATCATACTTACGGCTGAACCATGTACTCATGAATCCGTTCTTTTTCTTCAGCATCCTCGAGCCGCGTGTTATTCTGCAGAGACTCATCGACCTGTCTGAGGCAATATCTCTCTGGGATTTTCCCTTCATAAGGTCATCCATAAGTAGATATCTCTGTACAAGATCCTGGATTTCATTGTTTGTGAGCATGTCATCGAAGAAGCTGTCAAGCTCCTCGGGGGATTTGATGGAGAGTATGATGGAATAGAGCTCCGCCTTACCCTTCTCAAGTTCATCCTTATCTATATCGACTATTCTGTTTCTTCCCATAGAATCAATTCTATTCTCACTCTTTCCTGCCGTCAACAGCAGGAAATCCAACCGAATCCAACAGATCAGCGAAACAGATATGAAGCATGAAGATTATTGAGAAATATAAGTGACCAAACTTTTGGGGATAATTACGGAGAAAGAAGCTTCCATCAATGAAAGGCTCCAACAAATGGGGAATTACACTGAAGACACAGAGCCTCATATTCAGCTTCGACGGGATATTTCATCAGAGACACCCTCACTCCCAGGCTTTCTTTGTTCCAGCCATCCCTTCTCTTAGAACAAACATATCCACCAGACTGATGCATATGAAGAAAGATACCCGACAGCATGAAAGTGCCGTTTAAGAGAATATCGGAAGGACCGGATTACTACTGTGTCTGGTTATCACCAAGCCACTTACTGACTTCATCAGGTGTTACATTCAATGCCTTGGCAATGAAAGAAACATCCATTTCCATCTTTCTCAGGTTTTTTGCTGTCTCTATTTTTTCTTCTTTCTTACCCTTCAACTCACGCTCATCACCATAGGTTTCAACTGCTGCACACATCTTGTCCCGGCCTCCTTCCGTATCTTTGA
>CAVJJV010000149.1:0-6156 GCA_963650055.1 Comamonas kerstersii
CTTGTTATCGATTTCAAGTGGAATAAGGATGCAGAAAGTGCAATCAACCAGATAAGAGAGAAGAAATACCCGGACTCGATAAAAGCCTACACGGACAATATCCTCCTTGTCGGTATCAGCTACGATAAGAAGACGAAGAAACACGAGTGTATAATCGAAAAACTG
Organism: Comamonas kerstersii; assembly: GCA_963650055.1. GTDB lineage: Bacteria > Spirochaetota > Spirochaetia > Sphaerochaetales > Sphaerochaetaceae > Ornithospirochaeta. Next base: position 166 of record CAVJJV010000149.1, read on the forward strand.
GATAAATAAGGAAAGAGAAAGAGATGAAAGTATGTAAATTCGGAGGGTCGAGCGTAGCCTCCGCTGACCAGATAAGAAAGGTAAGGGCGATTCTCGAGAGTGACAATGAAAGAAAGGTTGTCGTCGTTTCGGCTCCGGGAAAGAGAAACAGCAGTGACGAGAAGATAACGGATTTATTATATAAATCGGCTGCCCTCGTCGAAGAGGGAAAACCCATCGATGAGGCGTTCGATAAGATTTCCTCGCGGTACCTTGAGATAGCGGAGAATCTGGGCCTCGATGTCCCTTCTGTCGGGAGGGAACTCGATACAATCAAAAAGAACATTATCTCAGGAAAGGGCAGAGCCTACGCTGCAAGCAGGGGGGAATACCTCTCGGCACGTCTTATTTCAGAGTATCTCGGGTGGAACTTCATAGACCCGGAGGGGGTTATCGTCATAGGTGATGACAACAGGATAGAAGATATTACATATACACTGCTTTCTTCCTTGATAAAGGAAGGGGAGAAGTATGTGATTCCGGGCTTCTACGGTACTTCTTTTATGGGGGATGTGACAACGTTCTCCCGCGGCGGAAGTGATATAACAGGAGCAATTGCGGCTGCTGCTGTGGGTGCCGATATCTATGAAAACTGGACGGATGTATCGGGGGTGTACTCATCGGACCCGAGAGTCGTCAGGAATGCCCGCGTCATAGATAATCTCAGCTACAGGGAGGTCAGGGAGTTCTCCGAAGTCGGTGCCGGTGTCTTCCATGAAGAGGCCATCGCACCGTGTATCGAGAAGGAGATTCCCATCAATATCCGCAATACCAATTCCCCCATGGACAGAGGAACGATTATAAAGAAAACTGTCGACGAGAAGGGAGTTGTCGGGGTATCGCGAAGAAAGGGACTGGGGCAGATCTACTGCAGAAAATTGATGTTCTTCAAGGAGAGCGGAATGAGACACAGGATCCTCTCTCTTATGCATATATACGGGATAAAGCCGTGTTACACACTCTACGGCTGTGACTCCATAAGCTGGTACTTCGATTCAAAACAGGCTGACAATATAGACCTCGCGGCAATGTGCGGCCGTATAAAGGAGGAGTTCGGGCTCGATGAAATCGGATGCAGGAAGGGCTATGCAGTCATCGGACTAGTCGGAAACGGCATGAACGAGACGATGGAATATGTAGATGCGCTTGCCGTCCTCAGGGAGAACGGGATACATCCGTCTTCCGTATCATTCGGTGGAAGTTATACGACATTCCTTATCGGAGTGGAGGAGGAGAGAGCCGGTGAGGCACTCTCACTTATATCGGAGAGAATAATCAAATAACCGTATTTGGCTGCTTTTCTACCGCCTTTCATGATGATTTTCATCAAGAGAAGGCTGTTTGAGGATATTTTTTGAGAGATTGAATCAGGTAAGTTTCTCCGCTTACCTGATTTTCAGACTCTCCAGGAGCTCGTAGAATGTCGGAAATGTCACCGATACTGCAGAGGTGTCGTCTATGACTGTTTCGCCTTCTGTCTTTGTTCCTGCGATGCTGAGTGCCATGATGACCCTGTGGTCGCCGTGGCCTGATACATTTCCGCCCTTAAGGCTTCCCTTTCCCCTTATCACAAGGCCGTCGGGTCTTTCCTCGATGTCTCCACCGAGTTTTTCAAGTTCCCTCTTCATGACGCTTATTCTGTCCGTCTCCTTTATCCTCGCCTGGGCGACATTCCTGAAGACTGTCTCCTCCTTTGAAAAACAGGCGAGAACGGAGAGCACGGGGAGGGTGTCGGGGATGTCGTTGAGGTCATAGACACCGCCCTTTATCTCCTCCGGACCCGTCACGGTCACGCTCATGCCCTCCCAGGTGACAATGCACCCCGTCTTCTCAAGGACCTCGAGTATTCTCTTGTCTCCCTGTGTCGAGTATCTGTCGAGACCGGAAACGGTTATTGAAGTGTGCTGTACTGCAGCAAGTACGAAGAAGAAGGATGCTGAGGAGAAATCACCCTCGATGTATTCGTCCACCGGTGTGTAATGCTGTCTTCCATCTATCCTGCTTTTCATCAGATCCGGTGTGATGGAGAGCTTTATGTTCTCCTTTCTCAGCCACCAGAGCGTCATCTCCACATAGGGCTTCTCGTAGAGGAGAGAGCAGGTGACAGATGAGTTGTTCTGGGCAAGCGGGAGGGCGAGAAGGAGGCCCGATAGATACTGGCTCGAGCGGCATTCTATCGTCGTGCTTCCTCCCTTTACCGGCCCCTTTATATATATGGGAGGAAAACCCCCTTCGGAGTGTACTTCTGCTCCGAGATCCGCAAGGGCCTTTACAAGGGGTAGAAACGGTCTTTTCCTCAGCTGTTCATCCCCCGTTACTACAAAGGGTGTTCCGAAGAGTGCGAGAAGGGGGATGAGGAGCGCAGTCGTCGTTCCGCTGTTCCCGCAGTCTATCTCTATTGTGTCGTCTCCTGTGGCGAGAGATGACGAGTCAACTGTGATTGTATCGTCGTCTCTTCTTTCGACAGCTGCCCCGAGGGCTTTGAGTGCATCGATACACGAGAGCGTGTCGCTCGAGATGAGGGGATGGGTGATTGTCGACCTTCCTTTCGACATCAATGCGATGAGGAGCGCCCTGATCGTCTGGCTCTTTGAAGCGGGTATCGTTATTACACCTGAGTATTCAGCTCTTTCTACAGTCATGGATTGATTATATGAAAAATAAGGGACGTGAGAAAGCGAAAGTGTTCATATGATAACAGATTTCGGCCTTTTTATGCAAAAAAATGCATATTTATTCTCTATTTATTGAATTTATCATTTCCATTTGGTAGGATTCGACAAAAATTCTCGAATTTGAGGCTGGATAGATGAATCCGAAAACTTTAGGTTACATTATAAAAAGAATTCTACTGGCTGTACTTACGGTGTGGATTGTAATGACGATAACATTCTTCGTCATGCACTTCGTCCCCGGTGGACCTTTTGCGAGCGAGAAGGCTGTCTCCCCGGCAGTCCAGGCGGCTCTCGAGGCCAAGTACGGACTTGATAAGCCCCTTATGGAGCAGTATTGGTCATATATTTCCGACATCATCACGAAGTTCGACTTCGGACCGTCTCTCAAGCAGAGGGGAAGAATGGTAATCGATGTCATAACCGACGGACTCAAGACAAGCGTCAAGCTTGGTGTCAGGGCGGCTCTCTGGGCGACAATTGTCGGTGTCGTCCTCGGTGCAGTTGCAGCACTCAACCGTAATACCGTCTGGGACAGAATCATCATGGTGATATCGACAGCATTCGTCTCGATGCCTTCGTTCATCATGGGCTCTCTCCTTCTCCTGATATTCGCCGTCACGCTCAAATGGCTTCCGGCCAACGGTGAGACTGCAAAGGGGCTCATCCTCCCCATCATCACTCTCGGTCTGAGCCCGATGGCCCATATCATACGTCTTACCCGTTCGAGCATGCTCGATGTGCTGGGACAGGATTATGTAAGAACTGCCAAGGCAAAGGGTGTCTCCCCGTTCAAGATCATATTCGGTCACTCCCTCAAGAACGCCCTCATTCCCGTCATTACATATGTCGGCCCGATGCTTGCATACATCGTCACGGGTTCTCTTGTCGTAGAGCAGATATTCGCAGTCCCGGGAATCGGACGCGCGTTCGTGCAGTCGATCATCAACCGTGACTATCCTCTCATCATGGGGACGACAATCATGCTTGCATCCCTCATTGTCATAATGAATCTTCTTTCCGACATCCTTTATAAGGTAGTCGATCCGAGAATCGATTTCAGCTAAGGAGAACAGACGTGTTAAACAGACATAAACCTTTCAGCATACAGCAGGATTTGAGCTCCTTTGATCCGGCATCGGACAAAGATAAGGAATACATGGTCCAGATGAGGCCGTCTTCGACCTTCTTCAAGGACGGACTCAAGAGATTCAAGAAGAACAAGGTCGCCATGATCAGCTTCTTCGTCATAGTAATCATCACACTTTCATGTATCTTCATTCCTCTCTTCTGGCCCTATTCATATGAAGACCAGCTTGGAATAACACCGGGTAAGCCCGTTGATTCATCCTATAAGAACCTTGCTCCCTTCAAGTACGGGAAGACGGAATTGAAGAGAATAGAGGCCGGCGAAAAGATATTCCCCCACATCTTCGGCACCGACAGTGCAGGGCGTGACTACTTCATCCGTATAGTCTACGGAACGAGAATCTCCCTTGCAGTTGGATTCTTCGCGTCATTGATTGTTCTTGTCATCGGATTGACGATAGGGAGTATCTCGGGATACTTCGGAGGAAAGGTCGACCTTGTCATCATGCGTATCGTCGACATCATATATTCGCTTCCCGATATGCTCATGATCATTCTCCTCGCCTCCGTCATCAGAGATCCTCTCTCCGAGGCTCTCGAGGGTACGGTATTCGAGAAGATCGGAAGCAACATCATATCCCTTTTCATAGTCTTCGGACTTCTCTACTGGGTCAGCATGTCGCGTCAGATAAGAGGTCAGATTCTCTCTCTGCGTGAGCAGGAGTACGTTCTTGCTGCAAGAACTGCGGGAGCAAAGGGAAGGTGGATCATCACAAAGCATCTTCTCCCCAACTGTATCTCCGTCATCATCATCTCGACTGCACTTCAGATTCCCTCGGCCATCTTCACTGAGAGCTACCTCTCATTCCTGGGACTGGGGGTCAACGCCCCGATGCCGAGCCTGGGGTCTCTTGCATCTGAAGCACTCAACGGTATGTATTCATACCCCTACAGGCTGGTAATCCCTGCAGTCATCATTTCTCTCATTGTTCTCTCTCTCAATCTCTTCGGAGACGGACTGAGAGACGCATTCGACCCGAAACTGAACAGCTGAGGAGGAGAATAGAATGTCATTACTTGAAGTTAAAAATCTGCATACCTCCTTTTATACCGACAACGGTGAAGTGAAGGCTGTCAACGGAGTCTCCTTCTTTCTCGACCATGGAAAGGTTCTTGGAATCGTAGGAGAGAGCGGAAGCGGAAAGAGTGTCACTGCATACTCGATTATGCAGATTCTTGCATCCACTGGTGAGATCAAGCCCGGTTCATCCATCAAATATGACGGAGAGGAGCTTGTCGGAGCTTCCGAGAAGACCATGAGGCGCATCAGGGGAGGAAAGATATCGATTATCTTTCAGGATCCCATGACCTCCCTCAACCCGACATACACAATCGGCCATCAGCTCATGGAGGCAATCCTCCTCCATACACAGAGGACACGTAAGGAGGCCTACGATAGAGCTGTGGAGATGCTGCGTCTCGTCAACGTCAACGAGCCTGAGAAGCGTATGCATCAATACCCCTATGAGTTTTCCGGTGGTATGAGACAACGTGTCATGATTGCCATGGCACTTGCGTGCGAACCCGATATTTTGATAGCAGACGAGCCTACAACTGCACTCGATGTCACAATCCAGGCCCAGATACTCGATCTCATGAAGGACCTTCAGAAGAAGCTGGGTATGGCGATAATCCTCATCACCCATGACCTCGGAGTCGTAGCACAGATGTGCGACGAAGTCATCGTCATGTATGCAGGTTCCATCTGCGAGCAGGGAACTGCCGACGAGATTTTCTACAATCCGAAGCATGAGTATACAAAGGGTCTCATGAGAAGTATTCCGACAGCCGATACGGCAGGTAAGAAGCTCCAGCCTATAACCGGTACTCCGATAGACCTCCTTAATATGCCCAAGGGATGTCCGTTCGCCCCAAGATGCGAGAAGGCCATGAAGATATGCATCAAAGAGAGGGCGGAGAGAATGCTGATCAATGAAGACCATATGTCTTCATGCTGGATGAATGTCAAGGACTGTATCGATGACGGTACCGCAACCCTTACAGGAAAGAAGGAGAGCCTTTGATGGAAGACAGAACGTTAGTTGAAGTTAAAAACCTCAAACAGTATTTCGATATTAACATGGGCTTTTTCAAGACGAAGCCTCTGAAGGCCGTTGATGACATCTCATTC
>CAVJJV010000149.1:6166-8755 GCA_963650055.1 Comamonas kerstersii
CTCATTCACAATCAAGAAGGGTGAGACACTCGGCCTTGTCGGTGAGTCGGGATGCGGTAAGACGACTGCAGGTCGTTCGATTCTCCACCTCTATAAGCCGACTGCCGGTGAGATCATATATGACGGAATGAAGGTCTCGAAGGAGACGATGAACGAGTACAGGAAGAAGGCAACGATGGTCTTCCAGGATCCCTATTCGTCACTCAACCCCCGTATGACCGTTTCCGATATAATCGCGGAGCCCCTCGACATACACAAGATGTACTCCTCTCAGGCCGAGAGGAGAGAGAGGGTCCTCGAACTCATGAACTACGTGGGCCTCAACAGCGAGCATGCCTCCCGTTACGCCCATGAGTTCTCCGGCGGGCAGAGACAGAGAATCGGTATTGCACGTGCCATCGCCGTCAGGCCGGAATTCATCGTCTGCGACGAACCTGTTTCGGCACTCGATGTCTCCATACAGGCCCAGGTTATCAACATGTTCGTAGAGCTCCAGGAGAAGATGAACCTCACATACCTCTTCATCGCCCACGACCTTCTTGTCGTCAGGCACATATCGAACAGGATAGCTGTCATGTACCTCGGAAAGATGGTGGAGCTTGCAGATGCCGGTGAAATCTACTCCCATCCTCTGCATCCGTATTCGCAGTCGCTTCTGTCGGCAGTCCCGGTACCAGACCCGAAAGTCGCCAGGGCCAACCAGCGTATCGTCCTCTCGGGGGATATACCGTCGCCGCTCAATGCGCCGTCCGGCTGCCCGTTCAGAACACGCTGCCGCTTCGCCGAGAAAGCATGCGAGGAGAGTATGCCGGAGTTCAGGGAAGTCAGCCCCGGACATTTCGTTGCATGCCACCTGGTAAAGTAGGTTTTTAGCGGGATTTCTAAGGACAATACATCTAACTGTATTGTAGATAAATAAATCTCGATATGAAAACAAAGTCGGATATTCTGCCCGGTTTTGTACGGCAAAAGTGTTATGTGAATAACATGTGCATAAATATACGGGAATATGAATTTTTTATGTTTGTTTCTATTGCCTTTATTTGAAGGATTAGTATAATTTTCAAACAAATTCCTATAAGGAGAATAATATGAAGAAAGCAATTTTGATTCTTGCTGCACTCACAATGCTCTTCGCATTCGCATCATGCTCGAAGAGTGAAAGTGCTGCAACTACAACAACTACAACAGCTTCCACAGCTTCTACAACTTCTACCACTACAACAGCAACAGAAGTAAAGAAGGCTGAACCTACATCCATCTCCGTCTGTGTTGCTTCCGAGCCTGACACAATCGACCCTGCTCTCAACAGCACAGTCGATGGTGCTACTCTCGTTGCACACCTCTTCAGCGGTCTTGCAAAGTGGGCACAGGATGAGAAGGGCAACCTCGTAATCGTGGCAGACACAGCAACAGAGCTTGTCGCCGGTGTCGAGAATGCTGACGGTTCTGTAACATACACATACAAGCTCCGCCCGTCCTACTGGTCTGACGGCAAGGCTGTAAGTGCAAAGGATTTCGAGTTTGCATGGAAGAGAGCTGCTTCAACAGAGCTCGGAGCTGACTACGGCTACATGTTCGAAGTCGTCAAGGGATATCCCGATGACCTTGCTGTAACAGCACTTGATGACAGCACACTCGAGGTCACAACATCATCCTATGTTTCATACTGGAACGAGCTTCTTGCTTTCCCGACATACTTCCCTGTCAGAGAGGATGTCGTTTCCAACGAGAGTTGGGCTACAGATCCTTCAACATATGTATGTAACGGTATGTACTACCTTGCAGACTGGGCACACAACTCCGTCATCACACTCAAGAAGAACGAGAATCATCCTGATGCTGCAGAAGTCACAATGGATGAAATCAAGTTCTATCTCTCAGATGATGCAAACAACATGCTCTCCAACTTCGAGACAGGTGCATGGCAGCTCATAGACGATGTTCCTACAGAAGAAATCGCAGCTCTCAAGGTCAAGTATCCTACAGAGTTCGTCGTTGCAGGCCAGATCGGTACATACTATGTCTGCTGGAACGTAAACGAAGAGCTTCTCCCAGCTTCTTCAACTCTCACAGGCAAGGCAAAGGCTGACGCTGAAGCTGAGATCAGAAATGCACTCGGCCTCATCCTCGACAGAAACTACATCTGTGAAGAAATCGGACAGGCCGGTCAGGTTCCTGCTTCCTCATTCGTTGCAATGGGTATGACAAATGCTGACGGATCCCAGTTCTATCAGACAGCAGGCGGCACAGACAAGAGCTACTACGGCTACTATGATGTCTCTGAAGAAGCATTCGAGAGCAACTTCACATCAGCAGTCGAGACACTCAAGAAGTACTACAACTATGACGAGAAGACAGGTATGTTCACAAACTTCCCGACTCTCACATATCTCTACAACACATCCGCAGGCCACAAGGCTATCGGTGAGTACCTCCAGAGCGCATTCGCAGCTATCGGCGTAACACTCAACCTCGAGAACCAGGAATGGAACACCTTCCTCAACACAAGAAAGGCAGGCGACTATTCAATTGCTAGAAACGGCTGGCTCGCTGACTACAACGACCCAATCTGCTTCCTCGATATGT
>CAVJJV010000150.1:0-11126 GCA_963650055.1 Comamonas kerstersii
GGCACTGAATATAAATTCTCGGAAGAGCAATTGAAAGAACTCTTCACGGAGGGAAAATAATGATATTTTTTGCAACAAGTGCGGCCAATCAGGGGGATCTGATTGCAGCGGAGGCGAAAGCATGCGGGTGTGACGGGGTGAGAGTTACTCCGAGCGGAGTCGAGGTGGAGGGAAGCCTTGAATTCGGCTACCGCTTCACATTCAACACGAGAATCTCCTCAAGACTGCTGTGGGGACTCTACATCGACGAAGATGTACAGAGCGACAAGGAGCTGGAGGAGGCGACCCTCTCCCTTCCCTGGGAGGATTACATCACACCCGAGAAGACACTGAAAGTCACATGTACAACCCAGGACTGCAGATACATAAACAACAGCCACTATGCCGCACTCAAGGTAAAGGACGGAATAGTCGAGAGAATAAGAGAGAAGTTCAATCACGAGAGACCGAACATCGAAATCCTCAATCCAGATGTGACGGTACATGTCCATATCGAAAGAGATACCGTGAAGTGGTATATAGACTTCTCTGGTGAGAATCTCTCGATGCGCGGCTACAGAGGAGAGCAGACGGAGGCACTCCTCAAGGAGCACCTAGCGGCAGCCCTCATTTCGAGAAGCGAATGGAAGAAGAGTCTCGATAACGGCTCTCCTCTTCCCTTCCTCGACCCGTTCTGCGGCTCGGGCACAATAGCTGTCGAGGCAGCCCTCATGGCGACGGATACAGCTCCGGGACTCCTGAGAAAGACTCCGTACCAGTTCGAAAAACTTCCATCCTTTGATGAGGAACTCTTCAAAAAGATAGTAGATGAAGCCGAAGAGAAGAGAGCAAAGGCTATAGACGAGAGAGATATCTCGATATATGCATCCGACATCTCACGGACTGCCGTCGAGATAAGCAAGGCTGCGGCATTGAAGGCCGGTGTCTATGATTTCATCTCCTTCTCCGTCCGTGATTTCACAAAGATGACAGAAGCTCCCGCAGAGAAGGGATGCATAGTAACCGATCCCCCCTACGGCGAAAGAATGAGACTGGAAGATATAGACGGGCTCTACAGGAGAACAGGAGAGACCCTACAGAGTATCTTCAAAGGCTGGAAGGCGACAATACTCACAGGTAACAGCGACCTCTTGAGCAATATCGACATGAAGCCGGAGAGAACCAACAAGCTCTTCAACGGCGGTATAGAGTGTCAGGCTGCACACTACTCAGTCTTCACAGATGAAGAGAGAGAGGAGATGATGAGGAAATCCAGGGAGAAGAAGGAGCAGAGGCTCTCGACGCCCCTTTCCGAAGGCGCGACCTTCGTATACAACAGACTCATCAAGAACCTCAAGGAGATAAAGCCCCTCATGGAGAAGGAAGGCGTTGAATGCTACCGTATCTACGATGCCGACATGCCGGAATATGCAGCATCGATAGACTTCTACATGGGTAAGTGGATAGTAGTGAGTGAATACAAGGCACCGAAGGAGATTCCCGAGGAGGATACCAAGAGAAGACTCGACGAACTCATCCTCGCTACCGAGAGGGCGACGGGAATAGATGTAGAGAACATCTATGTCAAGCAGCGCTCGAAGCAGAAGGGAAACGACCAGTACGGGAAACTTGCAAACAACAACAGGATGATGCTTGCACGCGAGAACGGGGTGAGATTCCTCGTCAACTTCACAGACTATCTCGATACCGGTGTCTTCCTCGATCACAGGCCGGTAAGAAAGCTCATACAGGATATGTCGAAGGACAAGAGATTCCTCAACCTCTTCTGCTACACGGGAACTGCAACCCTCAATGCAATAAAGGGAGGAGCTCTCAGCACAGTAAGTGTCGACACATCTGCAACCTATCTCAAGTGGCTCGAGGAGAATCTCAAGCTCAACGGCTACTCGTCGACGATGGGGAACTACCTATATCAGGAGGATGTCATGGACTACCTCTGGGATACATACGACAGATACGACCTCATCTTCTGTGATCCCCCGACATTCTCAAACAGCAAGTCAAGAAGAAACAACTTCGATGTACAGAGAGACCACAAGTCGCTCATCAAGGCAGCCGCCATGCATCTCTCCCCGGGAGGCACACTGATTTTCTCGAACAATCTCAGACGTTTCAGGCTGGACGACGAGATTCTCTCCAACTACGTTGTCGAGGATATAACAGAGAAGACAATCGGAGATGACTTCAGAAGAGACATGAACGTACACCACTGCTTCCTGATAAAGAACAAGGTCAGGATAAAGATCAGACGAAAGTAGAAACGGCCCTCCGGAGAGAAACGGAGGGTTCATTATAAAGGAGAAGAATATGAAACTGCTTATCGACAGTGCAGATATAAAAGCCATCAGAAGACTCTATGAGTATTACCCTGTGGACGGAGTCACCACAAACCCATCAATTCTGCTGAAGGAAGGAGGAAGGCCATATGAAACACTGAGGACCATACGTTCATTCATCGGAAAGAAGAGCGAGCTCCATGTCCAGGTGACAGCAGAGGATGCAGAAGGCATGATAGAAGACGCACACCGCATTGTAAAGGAACTCACAGATGCAACCCTTGTGAAAATCCCGGCGGTTCCCGAAGGCTTCAAGGCGATGAAAACGCTTTCTAAAGATGGAATCAGGGTTACGGCAACGGCAATATATACTCCCCTTCAGGGCTATATGGCTTCCATTGCGGGTGCATATTACGCAGCACCATACATCAACAGAATAGACAACTTGGGCTATAACGGTATTGAAGTCGCAGAGGAGATTCACGACATCTATGAAAACAACAGCTACTCCACCGGAGTCCTTGCTGCTTCATTCAGAAACTCCCGGCAGGTTCTCGAACTCTGCAGATACGGTATAGCGGCAGCCACGGTCTCTCCTGATATACTCGACGGCTTTTTCTTAAACCCGGCAGTCGATGAAGCTGTAAGAGCATTCAATAGAGACTTCCAGACTCTCAGAGGAGATGACACAACGATGAGCAGCACTTAGAGCTCGTTGTACTTCTTCTTCGAGTCTTTTGCCTTATCAACAGGATACTTGAGTCTGTTCTTCACCATCTTATCCCTGATGATTTCATTGAGGTCGAAGCCCATCACTGCTGCAAAGTCAATGGCATAGACAATGACATCGGCAAGCTCCTCCTTCATTCTCCCCCTGTTCTTTTCACAGGCCTCTTCACTTGTATTCCACTGAAAGAGCTCGAGAAGCTCTGATGCCTCAAGAGAGAGGGAGATTGCAAGATCCTTGGGATTATGGAACTGCTCCCAGTTACGCTCCTTCACGAAGTTCATGCAGTCTTCGATGGTTTCCTTCTTTATATCCACTGTATTATCTCCAAAAAGGCCCCGCGGTAAGCGGAGCCTTTGTATGTTTGAAAGTTTTCAAATCAGAATCTGAATCCGAATCCCAGGGTTGCTGCAACGCTGAGCTGGCTGAGCTTGAATGAGGAGAAGCTTCCGAAGAAGTATCTTCCATATCCCTCGAGAGAGAGGTAAGCCCTGGAACCGAGGTTGAAACCGAAGCCTGCAACAGCTGTGATTGCATATCCGGTATCGAACGAAGCAAGTGTTCCTGCAGTATGAGATGAAGTCTTACCGCTTGTTGCAAGTGAGCATCCGAGACCGCCGCCGAGACGGAAGTTGACGGCACCGCTCTTGATGTAAGCCATGAGCTTGACGTCTCCTGTGATATCGAATCCCATCTTGCTGAACTGGAGGATGTTGCTGTAGCTGAGTCCGTCAGGAAGAACGACACACGATATGTCGGAGCGTACTCCAAGACCGAATGCGCCGAAGTGGAGTAGGTTCTGCCCCTCGATTGTAAGAGCGGCACGCGGGAGGTAGGAGTATGCAGGATTCTTGATATCCGAGATGGAGTTGAATCCCCACTCTGCGCCGAGTGCAAGACCAAGGTTGAAGGACGATGCCTTAGCTGCACTCTCCTTCTTCTCCTCCTTGACGGGAGTTGCCTCGACGGCAGACGGAGCAGCTGGAACCGGTGTTTCTTCAGCCTTCTTTTCCTCGACTGCTGTCTCAACAGGAGCTTCCACTGCAGGCTCTACCTTGACAGGCTCTTCGACTACAGCTTCTGCCTCTGCGGCAGCTGCTGCAGCTTTCTCCGCTTCAAGACGTGCTTCCTCCTCAGCCTCGTACTCAGCAATAAGCTTATTGAGATACTTTTCAATTTCGCTCTTGTATGCATCCATGTAACCGGCAAAATCAAGATCCTCGGGGACAGTGAGAACCATCTTTCCGTCCTCGATGGCATCGACTGTTACATAGTCTACAAGGTAGGAATACTGCTCATTTTCATAGTTGATGAAATCAAGAATGTCTTCAGGTGTTGCGTAGCCTTCCTTATCAATTGAACTTGTGAATGTAGTTCCGCAGTATGTATTGTGGAATGTAACTCCGAAGAGATAGAAATCGATTACCTCTTCAACAGGAAGAGCAGGTTCTTCTTCGACGGGGGCATCCTCCACTTTCTCAAGAACAGCTTCCTCAACTGCCTCGACTACTGCTTCTGCAACTTCGACTACCTCTTCTACAAGTGTCTCTACTGCCGGAACCTCTTCCGCGACAGGCTCTACAACTTCTTCCACCGACTCCTCGCCGACAACAAGAAGTGCATATGCAGTGCTGGATGCACTCTCGGACCAGTTGAGTCCGTCATAGGAACTCTGCAGATAGAGAGTATAATCAGAATATGGATCAAGCCCTCTGGCTGTGTATGATGCTGTAGTGCCGTCGACAACGGTCCAGCCGTCTTCCTCCTCCCCGTTCAATTGATAGCGGTATGCTGTGACATCAGAGTCGGAAAGCTCCCACTCCCAGCTGACAACCATTGCCTTCTTTGCTGAAAGAGGCAGTACAACCATTGCAAGTAATGCAGCGATAAAGATAACCTTAGTAAGCTTCTTCATTGAAAATTCATCTCCCGTCTTATATTACATCCTAACACAAAAAATCAGAATCTCTAGTATTCAGGATAATACAATTGATTTAATGAGACAATTGTTACTATTTGCATTTAGCGAAAATAATCCAATCTGTTACAATGATAACACTTTATTGAGTTATTTTTCAATTTATGCTATCAACTAGCCATGTCAGATAAATTTACAGCTGCAGTTTTCTGCGGTTCCACCATGGGAAACAGGGAAATATACAGAGATAAGACGGTAGAACTCGGACTCGAGATGGCGAAAAACGGCATCTCTCTTGTATACGGAGGAGGCAACCGCGGCCTCATGGGTCTTCTCGCACACACCGTTCATGATGCCGGTGGACATGTCACGGGAGTACTTCCCGAGGCCATGAACAGGGAGAGCGTTACAAAGGGAACGGCATCGGACGAGACAATCATCGTCAGCGGCATGCACGAGAGAAAGAAGACTATGTATGAAAAAGCTGACGGCTTCATTGCAATGCCGGGCGGCATCGGAACAATGGAGGAAATCTGCGAAATATACACATGGAGACAGCTCGGGTACGTCAGTGGCAATATCGCACTCTACAATGTAGACGATTACTACAGGCCGTTTCTCACACTTCTCGACAAGGCCGTGGAAGAAGGTTTCCTGAATAAGGCCGTCCGTGACATTCTCATCGTCTCGGATGAACCGGAATATATCATCACACATTTAAAAGAAGACAGCACGGAGCTCCCGGACAAATTATGAAAGAAAAGCTGAAGAATATAGTATCTGATTACGCATACATAGTTCTCGGGACTGCGTTGACAGGTTTCGGGGTTTCGGTATTCATGAATCCGGCAAAGCTTGCCCCGGGAGGCGTCTCGGGACTGGGCACGATGATCTACCACATAATACTCGAAAAAACAGGCTCAGCTTGGGACCTCGGTATCATAATGCTGTGTCTGTCAATTCCCATCTACCTTGTAGGTCTTGCCTTCTTCGGCAGGGAATACGGCCTCAAGACACTTATGGGAACTCTGCTTCTGTCCCTCTTCACGACTCTCTTCAATCTCCTTCTTCCACAGGGGATCATCGACTACACGAAGGAGACCTCACTCTGGTTATGCACTCTCTTTACAGGGATAACGAACGGTGTGGGGATGGGGCTTGTGATGCGTGCAGGCTCCAATACCGGAGGAACGGACATCATAGCCCAGATTATTGCAAGGTACACCCCGATAGCACTCGGGAACGCACTCTTCATCGTCGACGGCATAATCATCGCTGCATCGGCGTTCATCTTCGGAATAGAGAATGCCCTCTACTCTTTGATAGTATCGCTTCTGATATCACTCATAATCGACAAGGTCATCGTCCCGTTCGGAACGAACTACGCCAAGAACGTATTCATCATCTCTCCCAGAATTCATGAAATCGGAGAGTTCATCCTCAACGACCTCAACAGAAGCGGAACAATCATCAATGCAAGAGGACTCTTCACAAAGGAGGATAAGGATATGCTGATGACGACAATTCCCAAGAAGGACATCACCAGGCTCACCCGCTGCGTGGAGGAGATAGACCCGAACGCCTTCATGGTCATTCAGGACACCTACCATGTCCTCGGAGAAGGATATTCCTCGATGAATGTCCTGACATCGAATAATGACGTCACCCAGCAGTGAGTGACGTCAGTACCTTACAATCTGTAAATCTTATTTCTCCCAGAGTTTCTCAGGATAATAACCGTCCTCGATCTTCTTTCTCAAGGCAGCCATGACCTGAGGCTTGTCCTCCGGATATGTCATTCCGAACCATCTGTCATTGGAAGAGAGAACTCTGACAGTGCCCCTGCCCTTCTCGATCAACTCACTGACACCGCTCGGAAGAAGGCACTCCTTTTTGCTCTCCCTTATCGACTGGGCCTTGAACTCATCCCAGTACTCGTTGAAGCTCTCGAATGCTTTGGGGGTGAAACCGAAGAAGTTCATGCTCACGAGTTCCTTTCCCGTCAGCTCCTCCTCTCCGTCAGGAAGTTCCGATATAACCTTCCCGTCTCTCCAGAAGATCTTGAATGTCTCCACGAGGGATGTGAGAAGACCGTCTTTGCTGTTGCATATTGCTCTTGTCACGGAACCCGAGGGGCTCATAGTGTTTTCAAGGACAAACCCGACCATCGCATGGGTTGTGTCGTCATTCTTGAGATTACTCAGGTATTTTCCCATCGTCTCATAGGCACTTCTACCGTAGTAGTCATCTGCATTGACGACGGTGAACGGAGTCTTCACTGCATTCTCGGCACATAGAACAGCATGGATTGTTCCCCATGGCTTCGCTCTCCCTGCACTGAGAGCCGCTTCCTGAGGGGTGAGAAGACTATCCATCGACTGGAAGACATACTCAGCATCCATGTTTCTCGCAATTCTGTCGAAGAGACGTTCCCTGAAATCCTTCTCTATATCCTTTCTGATGATGAAGACGACCTTACCGTATCCGTTATTACAGGCATCATAGATACCGAAATCGAGAAGAGTCTCTCCGTGCATTCCTACAGCGTCAATCTGTTTGACGCCACCGTATCGCGAGCCCATTCCGGCCGCCATTACAACAAGTGTTGGTTTCATAATATAATTCCTCCCGGCTATTCAATCTTATACCAAAACAAAACAGCATACAATTAAGAATCACGGAGGAGAAAACAAAAAAGACAAAAGTCCATCTTGTATGTTAGAATCATCAAAGCATAAAAAAGGAAACAAACAATGAAACGGATCACATGCTTTCTACTCGCACTTTTCCTGACTCTCTCGCTCTCTGCTGCAGCCAACAGCCAGAAGATTTACAGTGTGGACAGCTCAATATACAGGAATATCTCGACGCTCTACATTGTGACTGGACATGCCATGCCTTCGACGACAGGCCCCTGGAGCTCGGATGAACTCGAGAAAATGGTAGATGTCTTAGACAGTAACACCATCCCGGAAAAGTATACCGCGCTTTATGATGATATAGTCTCCGAACTGCATGAAGGAGAGGGAATAACCTTCGAGGGCGGAGCTATGGACCTTGACGGCATCCTCAATCTTGACCTCTACTCTCATACCTACAACTCCTCCGACATAACCCGTAAGGATATAAACGGGATTGAGGAGACTGCCTTTGCAGGAAGAAGATACTGGTTCGGAAAGGACCTTACAAAGAACACACCTTTCTTTGAAGTAGACTGGGAGACATACCTCGGAAACAACTTCTACACATTCTTCAACGCTTACCTTTCAAACTCGGTAAGAGGAGCAAAGGAAATCGGATCTACAATATTCAACTCCAATATCCCGACTCTCCAGAATCTATTCGACTTCGATCTCAAGATGCTGGACATAAACTTCCCGTCACGTGCATTCCTCTCCATAGGAGGTAAGAGCTGGTCGCTCCAGATAGGGCGTGACAGACTCTCATGGGGAAGCGGGACAACGGGCAACCTCGTACTCTCCGACAATTTCCCCTACCATGACATGGTACGTTTCACTGCTTACTCATCAAGATTCAAGTACACATACCTTATCTCGTTCTTCCCTCATAAGACCAACTACTATGATACAGCATGGGGTGATGAAGGGAAAACGGGAACCGATGTACCGTCTGCCGGTTATGATGCAACAGATTACAACAGCAGTGCACGGAAAATGCGTGGAATATCATTCTATGCCGCCCACCGCTTTGAGGGACGACTCTTCAGCGACAGATTAACTCTCTCCGTAACAGAAGCAATAATGTACGAGTCGAAATCGAGCAGCATACAGTTTGCAGCACTCTCCCCGATGTATTTCATGCATAACGCATATATGCCGAGCAACTCCAACTCGACTCTCGGCATCGAACTCAACTGGACACCGATAAACGGACTTGCGCTCTATGCCCAGCTTCTTCTCGACAACTTCGCAATGCCGGGCTTTGAATCAAGTCCCGGACCGGGTAAGGATGACGCGGGAACACCTGACGCAAAGGCATATATGATCGGGGCGAAATACATCACATCTCTCTCCAGCGGCATATTCACAGTAAATCCCGAGGTCGTTTATGTAACTCCGTTTACATATCTAAGGGATGCCGGACGTAAAGAAGAGAAAGGAACTAATCTGAGAGAGTATTACGGCCTCGATTATATCGCAGCTGTCAAATACAGGCTCTATTCATATGAGAATATTACGAAACACTGCGATATCCTTTACGATGAGTATGTCGTAGGCTATACATACGGCCCGGACAGCTTTGTCGCCAATCTCTCGGCTCAATGGGAGAAAGGCAGGCTCACCCTCGGCGGAAAGGCATTCTTCATGATGCACGGAACCCATGATTTCTGGACTGTCTGGACAAAGATTCCTGCTCATACAAGTGGAGAAGACTACAAGAAACAATTCTCCGGGATAACAACAGACCACTCCAACACAGATAACTACCGCTACGGGGACGAGGCGAAGAAGCGTGACTCCATCTGGTACACCCTCGATATAGGACTCAGTGCAGAATACGCTGTCATGGATAACCTTACAGTCAACGCCGCATTCGACTTTGTACTCATGAACAACATCTACAACATAAGTACGAACGACGCCCACGATTTCCAGCTGATTCTCGGCTTGAGCTGGAAGCCGTTCTGATAGAGATGTCTCCCGCATCACGCAGGAGACATTTCATTTCCAGTTAATGAAGTCTATGAATCAGGAAGGTAGAACTATGGAAACCGTTACTCTATAAAGGTTTCTTCAGAAGTTCTACTTTTCTTTATTTCAGAAGCTTCTTCAGATCCTCATCCGGAGTCGATATCGGCCCGATTCCGTAATTCTCTACAAGGAAGTTGAGTACGTTCGGTGATATGAATGCAGGAAGCGTCGGCCCGAGGAGTATGTTCTTTATTCCGAGATGGAGCAGTGTCAGAAGAATACAGACAGCCTTCTGTTCGTACCAGGAGAGTACAAACGAAAGGGGAAGCTCGTTGACGGTGCAGTTGAATGCACCTGCAAGGGCTATGGCAATCTGGATTGCACTGTAGGCATCGTTGCACTGCCCCACATCCATGAGTCTCGGTAGTCCTCCGATGGTCCCGAGGTCAAGGTCGTTGAACCGGAACTTGCCGCATGCAAGAGTCAGCACGACTGTATCCTGAGGAGTCTTCTTCACAAACTCCGTATAGTAGCTTCTCTCACCTCTTGCTCCGTCACACCCTGCAACGAGGAAGAAGTGTTTGATTGCTCCGCTCTTGACGGCGTCGACAACCTTGTCTGCCACACCGAGCACCGTCGAACGTGCAAAACCCGTCATGACGGTCTTTCCGCCGTTTATTCCTGTAAATTCCCTGTCTTCACTGAAGCCTCCGAGTTCGAGAGCCTTCTCGATTACAGGGGTGAAATCCTTATCCTTCCCTATATGAACCATTCCGGGGTATGAGACGACGGATGTGGTGAACACACGGTCACTGTAGCTCTCCTCGGGCGGCATGAGACAGTTGGTTGTGAAGAGAACGGGAGCGGGAAGAGATGCAAACTCCTTCCTCTGATTCTGCCAGGCAGATCCATAGTTACCCTTGAGATGAGAATACTTCTTCAATTCCGGATATGCATGGGCGGGGAGCATCTCTCCATGTGTGTATATGTTGATTCCCTTACCTTCTGTCTCTTTCAGGAGAAGCTCGAGGTCTCTGAGGTCATGGCCGGAGACGACGATGAACGGTCCCTTCTCGACGGAGAGCGGAACAGTAACAGGTACAGGGTTACCGTATGTGGATGTATTGGCATTGTCGAGGAGAGCCATGCACTTGAGATTCTTCTCTCCAACCTCCATGACAACGGGTAGAAGCTCCTCCATTCCCCAGTCTTCTCCAAGGGCTGAAAGCGCCTTGACGAAGAAACGGTTGACATCTTCATCTTCGTAGCCGAGAGCGGCAGCGTGGTGGGCGTATGCCGCCATACCGCGTATACCGAAGAGAATGAGGGACTTCAGACTCCTTATATCCTCATCGGCATTCCATATCTTCTCCACATCATAGTCGTCGTTGTGCCCGCAGGGAGAGGGACATACTCCGCAGTCGGGAAGGAGTCTCTTCTTCTCATTGTGGACTTCCTCGATGAGACGGGAGATTGTTC
Source organism: Comamonas kerstersii (assembly GCA_963650055.1). Classification (GTDB taxonomy): domain Bacteria; phylum Spirochaetota; class Spirochaetia; order Sphaerochaetales; family Sphaerochaetaceae; genus Ornithospirochaeta. The sequence goes on from CAVJJV010000150.1 coordinate 11,053, forward strand.
TTTCACTGAAATCGACATTCGTTATGGTCGTAAAGAGACCGTCGATTATAAGTCTCCAGGTACCATCGTTGATC